>CACYCW010000012.1 GCA_902773015.1 uncultured bacterium | reverse complement strand
ACTCCTTTTCCCTGTGCGCTTCAAGCGGAGGGGGCGGGAGAGCCGCGAGTGTCGAGAGGTGCCACCTCCTTTTCCCTGTGTGCTTCAAGCGGAGGGGGCGGGAGAGCCGCGAGTGAGGAACGCGGGGCTGCAAGCGTAAGAGAGGCCATGCACGCAACCAAAGATTTCGTCCAGGCATGGCAGGCTAAGCGAAGCTACTTGTCTTCATTGAGAAGCGCAGCCCCGCGTGACGAGACCGAGCGGCTGCTCCCGCCCCCGAAGCGATCCTTGCCGTCCTTCGGCAGACTCGCGGCGTTGTGGTTCTCCGCGTCGTCGGAAGGGGGGGTGGTAGAAATACCACCCTTCATTTCATTTAGAAAACAGATGGCGAGAAAATGAGAAACG
This sequence comes from uncultured bacterium, assembly GCA_902773015.1. GTDB lineage: Bacteria > Verrucomicrobiota > Kiritimatiellia > RFP12 > UBA1067 > UBA1067. Next base: position 11,109 of record CACYCW010000012.1, on the reverse strand, counting down.
CAACATATCGCGGCAATTTGCCTTTCGGTTGGTTTCAAACCTCTGAACAATTCCCCCCGGTTCTCCCAGGCGAAAGGGCATGGTGTGCTGCTCCGAATACATATTGCGATATGTGTTGGTCCTCGCGGTGCGTACCGTCGTCCCACCTCTGGGCGATTCTAACGAATCGCGCAGCCCGGAAATTTGCGGTTGTCAGGAAACCAGAAATTTGCTAAACTATTGTTAAATTGCAATTAGGGAGTTTCAGCCATGAGAAAAAGAATCGTAATGACGGGACTGATCGCCGGAACGGTCCTTTCGGCCGTTTCTGCTGAAATCGAAAGCGCTGCGAGCTACGTGTTTGCGCGTCCGGAACGTAGTTCTTTCTGGCGAACGGCCGCCTCCAGCGTCATGACGCTGCCCATCGAGTATCCGGCGGGCGCGACGTCGGCGACGCTGGAGGTGCGCGGCGTGTCGTACGCACGGGACATCGCGGGAATCACGGCGGCGGAGTATGCGCTGACGCTACCTGCTGCGGCCGACCTGCCAGAGGAGAACGTCTACAGCCTGACGCTGCGCTTTGACAACGGTTCGGTTCAAACAGCGTCGATAGCGGTGGTTGGCGGGGTCGGGACGACTGCGGGCGAGACGCGCTGCCTCTCGCCGACGAACACGGTCGCCTGGCGAAACTGCGGCAAGCGGGCCGTGCTGCCCGTCCCTTACGGAACCACGTCGCTGACGGTCGACGGCGTGGACGTTGCCGCCGGACTCGACGGCGCACAGGGCTGGTACGCGCTCGGTCCGCTCCGTGGCGGCGCGACGTCGAGGCTGGCGCTGACCGACGGCGAAGGGGCGTTCGTGGCGGAGGTGTTTCGTCCGATGCCTGGTTTCATGCTGCTTTTCAGGTAGTAGAAGGGGGTGCTTATGATCAGAAACGGGATTTTTGCGTTGGCAATGGCGTCTGCCGCGACGCTGTCGGCGGCGGAAGTCGAGCAGGTGATAGTACGTCAGCAGTGGCCGTGGTCGACCGCCGTCAAGGTCGAATACCGTCTGTCGGGCGTGACCGCGCCGGTCGACATTGACATCGCGGCGGAAATCGACGGTATGCCGGTTGCGGCCGCCAGCCTGGACGCGGCGGTTTCCGGGGCGCGGCACGGCCTCTCCAGCGGCGGGGCGTATTCGTTCACGATCGACCCCGTCGCGGCGTTCGGATCCGAGTCGCTGGACATCGGCCGGCTGCGTGTCCAGCTCTCGACGCGCGCGGCTGAGCCGTCCATCACGAACGCGCTCTACCGGGTGTTCGACCTCGCAAGCGGCGAGATGGAGGAGCTTTCGAAGGCGGACATCATGAACGGCGGCTACGGCACATACGAGACGAACTTCGCATTCGTCGGCACGACCTCGCTTTCGGACGTGTTCATCTGGACGGGCGTCACCAACGACGTCAAGTACATGACAACGCATCTCGTGCTGCGGCGGATCCCGGCCGCCGGGCAGACGTTCATGCTCGGCGCGGATTCCAATACGGATCATGTGGTGGCGAACAGCTACCCTCGCTATCAGGTGCGTATGACGAACGACTACTGGATGGGCGTTTTCGAACTGACCCAGTCTCAGTACAAGCGACTGATGAACGGCGCCGCGCCCAGCTATTTCAACAATCCGGCATATGCGGACACGCGTCCGGTCGAGCAGGTGTCCTTCCAGATGTTGCGTGGCGCGTCGCTCGGCAAGGCATGGGGCGACGGCGTGCCGCTGGCGACTGCGCGGCAGGTCGACAGCGGGTCGCTGATCGCGAATCTCCGCGCAGTGGCCTCGAACGCCTATGTCTTTGACCTGCCGACGGAAACGCAGTGGGAAATCGCCTGCCGGGCCGGTACTGAGACGACGTTCTATGACGGCAGCAATTTCCCGTCGTCCGGCTACTCGTCGATGTTCCTCGCAAGTCTCAATCCGCTGGCGCGCTACAACTGGAACGGCGGGCTGGCCGATGTGCGCGACACAACCGCCCCCACGCCGGCCGCCGACTGCGATGTCTCGCGCGGAACGGCCCGCGTCGGTTCCTATTTGCCGAATGCCTACGGTCTTTACGACATGCTGGGCAATGTCAACGAGTGGTGCCTCGATGTCTATGGGAATGACCCGTCGAGCCCAGACGTTCAGGTCGAACCCATGGGCGCCGCGTTGCCCGGTGATGACGGGCGCCGTGTGGCTCGGAACGGTTCCTGGAACGCCAACGCTGGGGCTGTGCGCGCGAGCGCCCGAAACAAAGTCGCCATGACGACGTACACCTCGGAGTACGGCGCGCGAATCTGCATCAGCGCCGAATGACTTGACAAGGAGGGTACGCCATGAATAAAATCGCAATGTGCATGTGCGGGGCGCTCGCGGCGCTGCCGCTTGTCGCCGTGGAGCTGACAGCAGTGTCCGTGCGCCAGCTCTGGCCGTGGTCCGCTAACGTCAAGGTGACCTACACGATCTCCGGCGTGACGGAGCCGGTGAACGTCCGGATGGAGGCTTTCAACGGCGCACGGTCGCTTGACTGCTCGCGGCTGTATCGGTCGGCGTCCGGCCCCCGTTATGCCATCGCGGCGGACGGCACCTACTCGTTCACATTCGACCCGCGCCACGCCTTCGGCGAGATTCCCCAGGATCTGTCCGACTTCCGGGTGCGTCTCACCACCGAACCGGCCGCCGCAATCCTCATCGACAAGATCTACCGCATCGTCAATCTCGCGGACGGCTCGAGCGTCGACCTGTCACGGGCTGAAATCATGAACGGCGGCTACGGCACATACGAGACGGATTTCTCGTACGTCGGCACGACGACGCTCTCCGACGTCTTCATCTGGACGGGCATCACCAACGACGTCAAGTACATGACTACGCACATGGCGTTCCGCAAGATCCCTGTGGCAAACCAGGAATTTGCGCTCGGCGGCTCGACCAAACACCGCGCGATGGTGACGAAGGACTTCTGGATGGGCGTTCTGGAGGTGACCCAGAGCCAGCTCAACCGGCTCGTCAGTCATACCAGTTCGATCACGAACGCGGACTATGCGACGACACGGCCGGCCGACACCGTTGGGTTTCATACTGTGCGCGGCTCCACGCTGGGCAAGAAGTGGGCGGATGGTGTCGATCTCGCGACGGCGCGGCAGGTGGATCCCGGCTCCGCGCTCGGCGTGCTGCGCACCCGCACCAACGACAACCGCTATGACCTGCCCACGCAGACGCAGTGGGAAATCGCCTGCCGAGCGGGGACGACGAGCGAACTCTACAACGGGCGCGATGCCAATGCCAGTTCGTCCGCGACGGTCAGCGAAGACCTCGGGACACTCTGCCGGTACAAGTGGAACGGCGGCATGGCCGACGGCTATGACAGCGCGATCGGGACAACTGGCGGCGTCTATTACTCCGCCGAGACGCGCGGCGGCTGGGATCTCTCGCGCGGTACGCTGCCGGTCGGCAGCAAGCTTCCGAACGCCTACGGCCTGTACGACATGCTCGGCAACGTCAGCGAGCTGGTGCTGGACATCGAGAAGGCCGTCTATGACGCCGAGACCCTCTACGTCAACCCGATGGGCGGGCCTGTGCCGAGCGGCACTCTTCGGCGCCTTCACTGCGGCGGTTCCTGGGACGGCTATGTCTCGCTTTGCCTCTCGTCGTCCGCGGGAACGCAGGCGCCCATCTCCACGCCGCTGCCCGGACAAGGCGTCCGCTTCTGCATCACCGAGGAGTGAGAAGAGCTGAATCGGGCTGATGGGCGGCATGAGACAGTTCGCTGTTGTCTGCGCGGCAGCTGTCCTCCTGATGGCGTCCGTGGCTGCGGACGACGCCGAAGTGCGGTACAATCTGTTCGGCCGCGGATAAGGAAATGCACATTTAAAGTTAGGAGATTACCGTCATGAGAGGAATTCATGTGTTGTCGGTGCTTGTCGTCGGAGCGTTCGCTTCGGCTCTTTCCGCCGAAATCCAACCCGTCGGGGCCCGCAACCCCGCGAGTTTGGCGGTGACGTCAGAGGGAACGGACGTCGTGATCGCCAGCGATGCGCCGCCGGCCGTGAGGCTGGCGGCGGAGGAGCTGACAAACTTCCTCTCCCGGGTGCTGTCTGGCGGCGTGCCGATTGCGCATGAACCGCGTGCGGGACGCACGGCGATTCTGCTCGGCGTCAACGAGTGGTCGCGGGCGGCCGGAATCGACCCCGACTGGCTGCCGCGCGACTCCTTCATCACCCGCGTGGCCAGCGACCGCGTCTATCTCGTCGGACGCGACGACCCGAAGATCGACTTCCGTATGCTCGTCGAGAAGCTCGGCCTCGGCGGACTCTACGCGCTCGAGCGCGACGGAGAGCGCGCCACGCTCTTCGCCGTCTACGACTTCCTCGAGCGCTTCGCGGGCGTGCGGTTCTACTTCCCCGGCGAACTTGGCACGATCGTGCCGAAGCACGACCAGCTGTCAGTGCCCGAAGGCGAGTTCTCGGTGACGCCTGCCTTCGTTGTGCGGCGTCCGTATCTGCCGCGGGACGGAACATGGCCGAGCGAGACGGACGACAACCTGTCGCGGAACACGCCCAAAAGCTGGACCTGGCTCCGGCAGCGGTTCTCGACCTATCGGTTCCAGTGTGTGCACGGACAGACCCAGATGCAACTCCCAGAGCGCTTCGCCAAGACTCATCCGGAATACTTCGCGCTCACCAAGGAGGGCCTGCGCACAGTCGATCCGAGTGTGCTGTCGGGATCGAACAAGTACCTCAAGAACATGGTCTGCCAGTCGTCGAAGGTCTGGGACGAAATCTACCTCGACGCGCTCGCCTATCTCAAGGGCGAGGACGCGTCCGTGCGCGCGATCTCCGATCGTCGCCGTCCCGGCCGCTTCGGCTGGGGGGACAATTGCGCGCGGCGGATGGTGGACGTGATGCCGGCCGACGGCATGCTGCCGTGCCATTGCGCCGCCTGTCAGGCGGCCTACGCCAAGGCGGAAGACCCGAAGGAGTACGCGACGGAACTCATGTGGGGCCAGACCGCCAGGACGGCGCGGCGGCTGATTGAGGCGGGAGCGAAGGGCTTTATCACGCAAATGGCGTACTCGCCCTACCGGGCAGTGCCGAAGGTGGACGTCCCGACCAACGTGCTGGTCATGGTCGCGGAGCAGGGGCCGTGGTCGTCGCCGGACGAGATCGCCGCGCAGAAGGCCGAAGTCGCCGCCTGGGCCAGGAAGATGCGCCGCACGGTGTGGATCTGGACCTATCCGGGAAAGCACAGCCGGCAGCGGATATTTGGCATTCCCCAGTCGACGCCACGGGCGTACGGCGCCTACTTCAAGGAGTTCGCCCCCTACATCTTCGGGTCGTTCTGCGAGTCGGAGTCGGACGCCTCGATCTTCAACTACCTCAACTACTACGTCTTCTCGCGCGTGGCGTGGGATCCGTCGGCGGACGTCGACGCCGTGCTCGCGGAGCATCACCGGCTGATGTTCGGCGCTGCGGCGGACGAGATGGCGCGGTTTTTCGACGCGCTCGAGGACAAGTGGCTGCACGGCGTCGTGGGGACGTTCGTGGAGGCGGAGGACGGCGTGCGTGTGCGGCACTACGCGTCCGAGCTGGAGCTCTACAACTCTATCTATACGCCTGAGACGCTGAGGGGCTGGGGGCAGCTCTTTGACGCGGCGGCAAAGAAGGTCGAGCCCGGTTCTCTGGCCGCCCGACGACTGGCGTTCATGCGCGAGAATTTCCTCTCGCCCATCGAGCGGCACGCCGCTGCGTTCCGCGCGAAGACCGACGTCGCGACCGAACGCCGCCGCCGGGCGGCATCCACCTCCCGGGCAATGCCGCTCGAAGGGCGGTGGAAGACGACGAACGGATGCTGCACGCAGACGGCTGACAAGTATGTCAAGCTGGTTTCTTCCGCTTCGCGACGCCTTGACAGGCGGGTTCGGAGCGCGGCGGACGGCGATTTCGGATCGCTCGTCTACACCTTCCCGGCGACAGGCGACGGCGCGTTGCTTCCCGGGCACCGCTACCGCGTATCCTGCTTCGTCCGCATGAAAGGCGTCCGGCCGCTGAACCGTCCGTACTATTTCTCGCATGCAGGCGGTTTCTGCTTCGGGGTCTCCGGATTCGGCGATCGAGCCGTCAACGCGAGCGACCCGAACTACTTCGTCGGTGACGCGGACTGGATGGCGCAGAGCGTCGAGTTCACCATGGGCGAAAAGGCGAAGTCATCCGACGTCGAAGCCTATGCGCGGTTCTATGTAGCCGATGGGACGGTCTGGGTCGACGGCTTCCGGGTCGAGGAGCTTTCTTCGCCGCCCGCGTCCGCAGGTGAAGGGTGCGCGAAATCGGAGGGCGACGGCTCGTTTGAACTTGCGGCTGACGGCAAGGCTGTCTACGCAATCGTGGCGGACGCCGATGCCCCCGATCTCGTGAAGTTCGCCGCGTGGGATCTGGCGCGTGTGCTTCATGAAGTGACTGACGCGAAGTTTCCAGTCTCGATAGCCGGAGAGCAGCCGCCGGGCGGACTCAGGAGAATTGAAGTAGGAACGCGTCGCGGCCGGAAGCTGGCGGGCGAGGCGAGGGTCTCCGCGCTCGGGTACAACGGCTCGCTGGCGCTGACTGCGCCGGGCGGGGACATCGCGCTTGTCGGCTCCGACGAGTACGGAGTCGCCGGTGCAGTCTACGGTTTTCTCCAGAAGCAGATCGGCTGCAGGTGGTACACGCCCGCCGGTGACAAGTACGTTCCGAAACGCCCGCGGCTGGCGCTCGCGCCGTTCGCGGACGAGGTGCGTCCGGCATGCGAATGCCGCTGGCTGATCACGCTGCAGAACGTGACCGCGGCGCTGCCCGATGGCAATCTCTTCCAGCTGCGCAACGGATTCAACACGTGCGGCGCTCCGCGCTTCGTCAACCTCTCGCTTCCGCCGGGAGTCAGGCCGATCAGGACGGCGTTCTACCCCACCACGCAGCTCTGCCACACGTTCTTCATGTTCGTGCCGCCGCACGACGGGCGCGACTACTTCGGACGCCATCCCGAGTGGTTCACCTTCGTCGCCGACCACGCCAAGAACGGAGGGAAGCGTGTCGACAACCGCCAGCTGTGTTTTTCGAATCCCGGTCTCAGGGCCGAGCTCACGAAGAACTTCCTCGAGGCGGTCAAGGCGAAGGGAGGACGCGGCATCTTCAACATCTCCGCGATGGACCTTACCGGTCCCCTGTGCGAATGCCCCGCCTGCCTGGAGCTCGTCGCGCGCTATGACACGCCGGGCGCGCCGCTTTGCGACTACATCGCCGAGGTCGCGCGTGAGCTGAAGCGCCGCTTTCCTGAGGCGTGGATCGACTTTCTCGCCTACCGCCGCGAGCAGACGCAACGTCCGCCGAACGAAAAGTTTTCAGGTTTCCCCGGCAATGTCATCGTCACCTTCGCGCCGATCGACCTCGACATCGCACATGCTATCGACCATCCGAACAACCGCGGCGACCTCGATGACCTGACGGGCTGGCGGCGGCTTGTGTCCCGAATCTGGACCTGGTACTATCCGCTGCCATACTCCGAGATTGAGGGGCTGCCGTACTCCGGCGTCCGCCGTGCGGCGAAGGACCTGCGGCTCATGATGGCCGCCGGTATGACGGGCGCGAAGTACGAGCACGACGTCGCGCGCGACTCCGGCACCGGATTCTACGATCTGCACGCCTGGGTGCTCGGTCGGCTGTTCATCGATCCGGATCTGGACGAAGAGGTGCTGGTGCGAGAGTTCTTCTCGCTGGCCTACGGCGCGGCCGCGGACGACGTCTGGCGCTACTGGGACGAGCTCGAGCGTCTGCGCGAGGCCAATCCCGACCCCGAGCCGCACAACGTGGCGCTGGCGTACGCCTACACGCCCGAACGGATCCTCGGCTGGCAGCGGCTCTTCGACGCGGCCGAGGAGAAGGTGAAGGGGTCGCCGGATACGCTCCAGCGCCTCCGTGAGGTGCGCATCGGCGCCGATCTGCTGATGCTCTCCCGCTACGGAATCGTCCGCCGCGCCGCGAAGACCCCGTGCGTTCCCGTCGAGGCGCTCTACACCCGGCTTACGAACACCTGCCAGCGGGCATTCGCGCGGCGCGGACGGTCGCCCAAGGAATCCGGTTCGTACCATTCGCCGTCCAAGCTACTGCGCACCATCGAGGACTACCGCATGATCGCCGGCGCAAAGAACCTGATGCCGGCAGAGCTGGCGGACGTGCCGGTGGAGCGGATCGTCCACGTGACGCCGGACTGCAAGGGAGGCGGCTCCCGTCGCCTGGACGCGTCCGACGCGGTCTTCGGCCACGTGACCTGGAATGCTGACGAGAAGGACAGGAGCCGCGACGGCTTCCCCTGCATCATCTACGATCCGGTCATCGGCAAGCAGCTCGCCAGCCGCATGATCCGTCCGGACGAGATGGCGGCGGATGGCTACCGCTTCTACCGGATCGGGCGCTTCGGCATGACCAAGAACGTGGCGGTCTTCTTCGGCCGTACGTGGAAGATGCAGCGGCGGCTGGGCGAATACTACCGCGCCGGGGTTGACGACACCTACGATCTGTACGTCTCGCTGAAGTTCGAGGACGATCCGTCATATCCGGGAGTGAGGCGGGCGCTCTTCGAGCGCGCTATCCTGGTCCGGATAGCCGATCTTCCGGCGTCGGCCCCTTGACAGATGCTGATGGTCTGTGTTAAAGTATTCTTCAACATGAGGCTGATTTCAAAACGAAAGAATGTTCGATATGAAAACGACAGCGGCGCTTGCCGCGCTTTTTCTCGGTGCGGTGACAGTTTTTGCCGAGCCGAAGACCGTCTGGGTCTCGGAAACCGGCGATGACGGCAACGACGGTTTAACGCGCCCGACTGTCGGCTCTTTCGAGAGCCCGCATGTCGGCGGCATGGTTATCTTGAGGTGAACGTCATGCAGATCGGCGAATGCCCGCCTTTTTGGTAATTCCATCAAAATGAAACTCCTTCGTATTGCCGAATGGCTCAACCGCACGTTGCGCGTCGCGGCGTTCGATGATGTGTCGAACAACGGCGTGCAGATCGCGCGGCGAGGCGACGAGGTGCGCACCGTCGCGTTCGCCGTCGACGCGAGCGTGCGCGCGGTGGCCGCCGCCGCGAAAGCGGGGGCGCAACTGCTCGTCGTCCACCACGGCATCTCCTGGGGCGGTGGCATCCGTCGGCTTGATGGCGGTGTCTACGAGGTCGTCCGCGCGGCGATGGCTGCCGATCTCGCGCTTTACGCCTGCCACCTGCCGCTGGACGCGCACCGGACGCTCGGCAACAATGCGCAGCTCGCGCGGCTTCTGGGGCTCAAGGGGGTTCGTCCGGCATTCAGCTACCATGGCAACGTGATCGGCCTCGTCGGTACGTGCGCCCGTGCGCGGCGTGTGGCGATCGGCGCGCGCACGTGGGACATCCCGCGCGGCACGATCGGCGTCTGCTCCGGCGGCGCGGGGGAATTCGCCGAGGAGGCGCGTCGGCTCGGCTGCGGCCTCTACCTCACGGGCGAGGCGAGCTGGGGCGATGTGATCGCCGCCGAGAACTGCGGGATGCGGATGATCTGCGCGGGGCATTACGAAACCGAGGTCTTCGGGGTGCGTGCCGTCGCAAAGGCGCTGGCGCGTGCGCTGAAGCTCGAGACACGGGACTTGACGGAGGAACTGAGATGAAAACGAACCGGGAGATTCGCAAGGAGGCGTGGGGCATCGTGCGCGGCAAGTGGTTCTGGCGCATCTTTCTCGCTGGCGGGGCGCTTTACCTCATCAGCTTCACCGTCTCGGGGCTGCTCCTCGCCGTCTACGGCAACATGGAGATCCCGACCTGGGCGGCGTTCCTGGAGGCGAAGCTCGAGCACATGCGGCATGGTCTCGGGTACGCGGTGCCCTCAACGGCCGCGGCCTGGAAGATGACGGGTGCGACGCTCTTCCAGCAGTTCGTCGGCTATCTCTTCGGGGCAATCTGCCTCTTCGGTCTCGCGACGCTGCTCCTGAAGGCGACGCGGGATGACGGACAGGACTGGTTCGCGTCGGCCTTTGGCGGCTTCCGACGTCCGTTCGGCGTCCTTTGGCTTCTCGTGCTGATGAACATCTTGATCTTCCTCTGGTCGCTGCTCCTTATCATTCCCGGCATCATCGCGATCTATCGCTATCGCCAGGCGTGGTACCTGAAGAGCGAGCATCCGGACTGGGGCGCGTGGAAGAGCATCGACGAGAGCTGCCGGATGATGTACGGGCGCAAGTGGCAGGCCTTTGCGCTCGATTTCTCCTTCCTCGTCTGGTTGTTCCTGGGTGGCATGGTCTTCGCCATCACGCTGGGCATCGGCATCGCGTTCGCCCGCTCGAACGCGCTCCTCCCCTCGGCCGCCGGCTCGCTCGCGAGTCTCCTCGGGGTCTGCTTCTTCGTTTTCGTCGTCTGCTATCTCTTCGTGGCGCGGGCGGTCTTCTATCGCGAACTGGCGGAGGAAACAGTGGCGGAACCCGCCCAAGAAATGGTATAATACACACATATGACCGAGGAAGAGACCAAGGAGCCAGAAGCGGGCGGGATATTCGAAGACGTCAACATCGAGGACGAGATGTCGCGAGACTACATCGAGTACTCGATGAGTGTCATCGTCGGGCGCGCCCTGCCGGATGTTCGTGACGGGCTGAAGCCCGTCCATCGTCGCTGTCTCTTCGCGATGCACGAGCTCGGCAACACGTGGAACACGAAACACGTGAAGTCGGCGCGCGTCGTCGGCGAGGTGATCGGCAAGTACCATCCGCACGGCGACAGCTCGGTCTACGAGGCGATCGTGCGGCTCGCGCAGCCGTTCTCGCTTCGCGTTCCGCTCGTCGACGGTCACGGCAACTTCGGCTCGATCGACGGCGACCGCGCCGCGGCGATGCGCTACACCGAGGTGCGCATGCAGCGCGTGGCCGACGAGCTTCTGGGTGACCTCGAGAAGGACACCGTGGACATGATGCGGAACTTCGACGAGACGCTCGACGAGCCGACTGTCCTGCCGGCGAAGCTTCCCAACCTGCTGCTCAACGGATCTTCTGGCATCGCCGTCGGCATGGCGACGAACATACCGCCGCACAACCTGAACGAGCTCTGCGACGGAATCGACTACTACGT
>CACYCW010000011.1 GCA_902773015.1 uncultured bacterium | reverse complement strand
CGAGTACCCGGCGGGAAGAGTCTTCTCTATCGCCTCCAGCCTGTCCTTCACGCGAAGGCGCGCGTCGCTGGCGGTTCCGCTCTTCGGGTTGCACTTCACCGTGATGCACGGCAGACGGTCGCGACGCTTGTAGATCGCCTCCTCGGTCTCGGTACGGATGTCTGTGGCCACCTGCGCAAACGGCACCGAGCATCCCAGCACCGACGACCACACCCACGCGCTGTACAGCGAGTCCGGGTCGTCGCGCTCGACCGCCGGCGCGCGCACCACGATCGGAAGCGATTCGTCGCCTTCCAGGTACGTGCCGACTGTAAGGCCCTCTGTCGCCTGCTTGAGCGAAAGCGCGATATCTCTCCTGGCCACGCCCAGCTTGCGCGCGCGATCCTCGGCGACGGTCGGCACGAGAAGATCGACGGGGTTGCGCCAGTCGCTCTGGATCTCCTTCAGCCCTCCGTCCTCGCGCAGAATCGCGAGCGCGTCCTCGGCGGCCCGGCGCAGCACTTTGGGGTCCTTGCCCATTATGCGGAACTGGATTCTCTGCGCCTCGCCGGGCCCAAGCACGAACTTCTGCCCGTACACGAGCGCGTCGGGCGCGATATCGAGGGCTAGAGCCTCCGACTTCTCGATAAGGCCGGGTATGTCGTGGAAGTCTTCTACGTCCACGAACAGTATTCCGTATGCGGCATCGTTGTTCTCCGGCGAGTACGTGAGGAGGAACCTGAGCCCGCCGCTGCCGGTCATCGACGTTATGTTCTTGACTCCTTCGAGCTTGCGGACCGCTCCGGCCAGAGCCTCCACGCGCTTCTCAGTGGCGTGGATTGAAGAGCCCTCCGGCATCCAGACGTGCAGCATGAACTGCGGCCGCGTCGAGTCCGGGAAGAAGTTCTGCTTGACTTTCGTAAAACCGAAGATCGACGCCGCGAGGAGCGCCAGAAGCACGAACCACGTCATGAAGCGGTGGACGATGCAGAAGCCGAGCAACCCCTTGTACGCCCGGTAGAACGGCCCTGAATATTCATCTTCGGCAGGACGCGCATCACCGCGCGGCACCACCTTCTTCTGGAGAAACTTCGACGCCAGGAGCGGAGTCACCGTTATCGCGAACACCCAGCTCAAGGAGAGCGAGATCAGAAGAACCAGGAACAGCGAACGGCAGAACTCGCCTGTGGAGTCCTGCGACGCTCCGACCGGCGCGAAGGAGAGAATCGCGATGGCCGTCGCGCCCAGAAGCGGCCACTGCGACTGCTTCACCACGTCGATCGCCGCCTTCGTGCGGCTCTCGCCCTTGTCCGCCGCCACCAGGACGGCCTCGGTTACGACGATGGCGTTGTCGACCAGCATTCCGAGCGCGATGATGAACGCGCCGAGCGAGATGCGCTCGAATATGACGCCCACCGGCTCCATCACCAAGACCGTCGCCAGAACCGTCAGCAGAAGGATGGCACCGATGAGGATTCCGCTGCGCATCCCCATCGTGAAGAGGAGGACGGCAATCACGATCACCACCGACTCGAGGAGATTTTCGACGAAGCCGTTCACTGCGGTCTCCACGCTGGAGGCCTGATGGGAGACGATTCCAACCTCAATGCCGACCGGAGTCTGCGATTTGAGCTCCTCCATGCGCCTGTCGATGGACTTGCCCATCGTTATCACGTTGCCGCCCTTGACGGTGGATATGCCAAGGCACACCGCCGGCTTCCCGTTGTAGCGCACGATGCACGACGGAGGCTCCTCGTAGTCGCGGGATATTGTCATCAGGTCGCCGAGGCGCACCGTGGCGAATTTTCCGTCGCCCTGCGGAACCGTTATCACCAGACGCTTGAAATCATCGACCGAGTTGATGGTTCCGCTCGGAAAGAGCCTCACGTACTTGTCGTCAACGCGAATCTTTCCGGCGTCCGCCGCCTCGTTCTGCCCGGAGACGACCGAACTTATCATCTCCGGCGTGATGCCGAGATTCGCCATCTTCGCGCGCGACATCTCGAAGGACACGATCTCCCTGCGGTCGCCGAGAAGCTCAATCTTCGCGACATCGGCGCACAGCAGGAGCTCGCGCCTGAGCAGCTTGGCGTGCTCCTTAAGCTCCGCGTACGTGAAGCCGTCTCCGTAGATTGCGTATAGAACGCCGTACACGTCAGAGTAATCGTCCTGCACAACCGGCGGCCTGCACCCGGACGGAAGCAACGACGCGGCGTCGTTCACCTTGCGCCGCAGCTCGTCCCATATCTGCGGCATGTCGGCCGAGACATAGCTGTCCTTCATCTCCACGCTGATGATGGACAGGCCGGGGTAGGACGTCGATGTCACCCTCTTGAGCTGCCCCATCTGCTGGAAAGCCGTCTCCAGCGGGTCTGTCACGCGGTTCGCGACCTCCTCGGCCGTCGCGCCCGGGTAGGACGTGATGACCTGCGCCTGCTTGATGGTGAACTCGGCGTCCTCTAGTCGCCCGAGCCGGAAGTAGGCGAGCACGCCAGCCACCAGCATGACGGCGGCGAGCGTGAGCGTCACCGTCGGCTTCTTGATGCAGATTTCCGCTATGTTCACGGCATCACTCCTTCCAGAGGGTGACGGTGCGGCCTTCAGTGAGCAGGGAGACTCCGGCGATGACGATGCGGTCGCCGGCGGCAAGACCATTCTTGACGGCGATGTTCGTGCCATGAAGCCTGCCGGTCTCGACCGGCTGCCTTGCGGTCTTGTACTCGCCGTCCTTCTCGGCCTTGACCAGCTTCCACACGAAATGTCCGCCCTTCTCGTCCGCGCCCACGGCGACCGCCGGCACGGAAAGCGGCGTGTCGGCGGCCTCGCCGCCGGACTTCCTGCCGTCTCCCTTCTCCGCGGCCACGAGCGTCACGCTCATTCCCGGCAGGAAATAGTAGTCTGCCTTCGGCGTCGGCATCGAGAACGTCAGAGTGAACGTCTGTGTCTTGCTGTCGGCCTGCGTCGTCGCCTCTTCGTAGCTGACGTCGAACTCCTTGTCGGGAAGAGAGTCGAACACCACGAAATGGCGGCGGTTCGCCATCTCGTCGACAATGCGATGGGATATGACAAGCGTTTCGGGAACCGTTATGTCGAACTTCACCTTGTCGACGCTGAGCAGCGTAAGTATCTGCTGCCCTGGGGAAACCATGTCCAGCTCCTCCGGGTACTTGTCCGCCACCACTCCGTCGTACGGCGCGACGAGCGAGCAGCTCTCCAAGGCCTTCTTCGCAACTGCGAGATTCGCCCGCGCCGTCTTGAAGAGCGCCTCGGCCCTGGTCACGTCGTCTTTCGAAACGCCGCCTTTTCCGAGCGCGTTGCTGTAGCGCTCGTACGAAAGCTTCTTGCTCTCGAAATCGGCCTCGGCCTTCGCGACGTCCGCCTCGTAGTCGCGTGAGTCGAGCTTCGCGAGAATATCTCCCTTCTTCACCCTGTCGCCTCTGTTCAGCTTGAACTCGACAAGCCTTCCCATCACCTCAAACATCATGTCGCGAGACTCGCCGGCCCTTACCCTGCCGGGACACCGTAGTTCAGGAAACTTCGCCTTTCCTGAGACGACCATGCTTCGCACCGGACGCACAACCTCATCCTCGGCAACTGCCGCCTTCGGCTTCGGCCAAAGCCATACCGCCGCAACTCCTGCGATGAACATCACCGCGCCTATGATTTTTCCTGCTCCCATTTTCATTTTCGTACCTTGTCTTTACCCGCCATCCAGTGGTCAGTGCAACATGTGTTGCGCAGCCCTGCGCTGACGAGTCTCTACTGTTCTATTTTCTGTTCTCGTCATTATAGCATTTTTTGTTTTGGCTTGTAAAGCGGGCCTCAGCCGGGAGAAACTGCATATGCTTACGATTCACATCTGGCCAAGGCGGCTTAAGGAGTTTTTGCTGACCCACCCCCTTTACAAGTCACCCGTTTGGCGATAATCCGTTGTGGCGTTTGACGAAACCCTATCCGCACTCATACTTTACTGAATGATGCCACCGCAAAGGACTTCGCCCGCTTCACCATAGAAGACGGCGAACTGTCCTGGCGCCACGCCGACCATCCCGTTCGGCGATTGACAGACGCCGCCGCACGATCCGTCCGGCACCAATATCACCGATCCACGCGGTTCGCCGGTCGACCGAACTTTCACGCGGCAGGGCAAGTGGTGCGCTGTCGGCGGCACAGACACCCATGTCAGATCTTCGACAGCAAAGGACGTGCGAACAAGTTCACGACGCGGGCCGACAACGATCTCATTTCGGCAGGCATTGATGCGGATGACATAATAGGGCTCACCAACCGCGATGCCGAGACCCTTGCGCTGCCCAATCGTGTAATGCCAGAAGCCTTTGTGCCGACCAACGCATCGTCCGTCCAAAGTCCGAATCTCGCCCGGACGGTCCGCGACGCCGATG
>CACYCW010000010.1 GCA_902773015.1 uncultured bacterium | reverse complement strand
GTGGACTACATCGGGAAGCGCATCTGGGTGAAACCGCCGGCGGATATGCCGCTCGACTGGTGCAAGGGGGTTGTGCCGCTGTCGGAAGACGCCGTCGCGGAGATTGCGTGGCGCCGTGGCCAGGACGGCAGGATTTCCTCCGACAGCCGATTGCCGGCGGGGTGGAACGTCGTGAGTACGCCTTAAGGGTCATGTCTCCATGCCTTGGCGGGCTGAAGGTTGTTATAGGACATGAAAATCTTTTTCGGTGACGAGACGTCGCCGAATTTTTGGTATAATATGCGGCAATCATGAAGGACAGATTCTTCACCAAACTGGACTGGGCGGCGTTCTGGACCGCGACGGTCATCACTTTCGTGGTGTACTTTCTCACGCTCGGGCCGTCCGTCGGCCTCGAGGACTCCGGCGAGCTCGCGACTGCTGCAGCGAATCTTGGCGTGCCGCATCCGCCGGGATACCCGTTCTGGACGTTCTGCTCGTGGCTGTTCTGCAAGGTGTTCTTCTGGGTCACCTACATGGGTCACCCGACGCCGGCCTGGGCGGTGAGCCTCTGCTCGGCGACGTTCGGGGCGTTCGCGGCGGGCTGCACGGCGATGCTCATCTGCCGCAGCGCCCACGACTTCGTCTCTGGAGACGGCGCGACGGCTGATGCGAACGAGACGTCGGCGCTCCCGTCGCCAGATACGTCCGCTTCAGGTTGGCTCTGCTTCGGCGGCAGCGTCGGCGGGGCGCTCACGTTCGCGTTCTCGCCTGTTGAGTGGTCGCAGGCGACAATTGTCGAGATCTACTCGCTGAACGCGCTCTTCCTGATGTGGGTGTTCCTCCTCTCCTACCGCTGGATGCGCAAGCCGTCCGACAAGATCCTCTGGATCACGGCGTTCGTCTTCGGCCTCGGGCTCACGAACTACCAGGTGCTCCTGTTCGCCATCGTGCCGCTCGCGATCATCATCGCGATGAAGAACCTCGGGCTTTTCCGCGACGTGTTCATCTACCTCGTGCCGGTGGGGCTCACCTGGCAGGTGCTGCAGATCGGCCAGCTGCTGCGCGCCGACCGCACGATGCAGGCCGATGTCATCAACAAGCACGAGGCGATCATCGGCCGGGCGGTCTCGGCGCCGTCGACGACGGTACTCGTCATCGCGATCGCGCTTCTCATAGGTGCGCTGGTCGCGGCGGCCGTCCTCCGGCGGCGCGGCGCGAAGGATCGGGCCGAGAAGACGGTTCTCTACCTCGGCGGCAGCGCGGCGGCCCTCGTCGGCCTCACCTCCTTCGTGTTCGTCTCTAAGACGACGTGGAGCGGCATCACCGCGCCCATCGCGCCGCTCATCGAGCCGACGCGCTATGCGCTCATCGCCGCGCTCATCGCCGGCTCGGTCGTGGCGGCGATGCTCGCCGCGCTCCGCGACGACGAAAGCCTCAACGCGCCGAAGTCGCTGAAGCTCATACTCATCGCGTCCGGCTTCTCGCTCGCGGCGATCATCGCCGCGGTGATGGTGCCCTCGGCCGGCGACGGCGGCTATACGGGGACGCCGTTCCCGTGGGGCAAGTCGACGTTCATGTTCGTCCTCGGCCTGGCGGTGCTCTTCGCGCTCTGCGCGTTCACGAAGAAGGGCTTGTGCCTCGCGGTCCCGGTCGCGGGCCTGCACATCGCGGTCTTCACGCTGCTTACCCACGGCGCGATGAACGGGCTCACGCACCCGCTGAGCTGGTGGTTCGGCTGGACGATCGCGTGGAACTTCGTCGTGCTGGCGATGGTGTGGATCGCGCTGCCGAACGGGCGCTCGGTCGCCGGGGCGGTCTTCTTCGCGCAGCTCGGCGTGTCCTTCTACGCCTACATGCCGGTCGTCTCCGACCTCCGGAACCCGCCGATGAACTGGGGCTATCCGCGCACGTGGGAGGGCTTCAAGCACGCGATCATGCGCGGCCAGTACGAGGCGATCGGCGTGCCGTCATTCGACGGTCTCGGCCACTTCTTCTCCTTCATGGGCAAGCAGATGGCGCACTACTTCGGGGACGTGATGGTGCAGTTCACCGACCTCCTCGTGCCGTTCGCGCTCGTGCCGTTCATCGCCGCGAGATGGGTGGTCGACAAGGCCCATCGCAAGACGTTCTGGCAGTGGATGAGCGCTGCGCTTGCCTGCTTCCTGATGATGTCGGGCCTCCTCATCCTGCTCGCGAACGTGAAGGGCGACGTGCAAGACGGCTTCATCCAGAAGGTGAAGTTCATCTCCTCGCACGCGATGATCGCGCTCTGGATCGGCTACGGACTCGTCTTCGCGGCGGTGCTGGTCGTGCGCAAGTGGTTCCCGGGCAAGGGTCGGGTCGCCGTCGCGCTCGCCGCTGTCATGATTCTCGTCTGCGGCATCTACCCGATCGTTCAGAACTACACCGACGACCGGCTCGTCTTCGAGCTCGGTGGCAGCGAGCAGAACGGCCACACCTTCGGCTGGCAGTTCGGCGCATACCAGCTTGAGGGCGCGAAGGCGATCAACGAGCAGCTCGTCGCCGACGAGGAGCCGCTTCCAGACCCGAGTTGGCCCCCGCCGATGGACCGTTTCGCGATCTTCTTCGGCGGCACCGACCCGGGGCGTTTCGTGCCGACCTACATGATCTACTCGGCGCTCTTCCGTCCCGACGTCTATCTCATCACTCAGAACGCCCTCGCGGACGACACGTACATGTCGGTCGAGCGCGACCTCTACGGAGATGAGATCTGGATACCGTCCAAGGAGGACTCGGCGGAGGCGTTCAACATCTACGTCGACGAGGTGCAGCGTGGGGTTCGTCCGGCGAACGGCGACCTCAAGATCGAAAACGGGCGTGTCCAGGTGACGGGCGCCCTCGGCGTCATGGAGATCAACGGCATCCTCACCAAGATGATGCACGACCACGATCGCCTGCGCCATGCCTTCTACGTCGAGGAGAGCTACGTCATCCCGTGGATGTACCCCTATCTCTCGCCGCACGGCCTCATCATGAAGATCAACGCGGACAAGACGCCCTACGATGCGAAGCGCGCGGCGAAGGACATGGACTTCTGGGACTGGTACACGCGACGCCTCCTCGACGACCCGATGTACCGGCGCGACTTCGCCGGGCAGAAGTCGTTCTCGAAGCTGCGCGCGGCGATCGCCGGGCTCTACATCAAGCAGGGCCGCTACCGCGAGGGCTCGCAGGCCTTCCGCGAGGCGGTGCTGCTCTACCCGGCCTCTCCCGAGGCGACGTTCCGCTACGCGCAGGAGACGCTGATGCCGTTCCGCCGCTGGGACGTCGCGCTCGAGCTCATGGACTACACCGACGTCATCGACCCGAACAACAAGCGCACGAGGGGCCTGCGCGACTACATCAATCGCATCCGTACGCTCACGGCCGAGATCCAGCGCCTCGAGGCGAAGCGTCACGCGAAGCAGATGGATGACGCGGACACCTTTGCGCTGGCGCGCTGCTACTTCGAGATCGGACGCACCGGCGAGGCGGCGCAGCTCATGCGCGGCGTCGCCGATCGGATCAACGACGCCAACGCGCTGAAGTTCGCCGCTACCCTATTCATCGAGGCGCACCTCGATGCGGACGCCGAGGCCGCTCTGAACCGCTACCTCCGGGCGAATCCGACGGGTGATGCGGGCGCCTGGGCCGATCTCGCCAAGATCCAGCGTCGTGCCGGGCGCCGGCAGGCCGCGCAGCAGAGCTTCATCCAGGCCTACCAGATCGACCGCCAGACGATCTTCCAGCGTCTCCAGCGCGAGCAGGAGCTCTACGAGATCGCCGCGCCTCTCTTCCAGAGACGGAATTAGACTCTCAACCCCTTCAAACCTTCCAAACCTCTTAAACCTTGAAAATCGGTTGCCATCTCAGCTCGAGCGGCGGATATCTTGCCATGGCGCAGACCGCCGAATCGATCGGTGCGAACGTCTTCCAGTTCTTCACGCGCAATCCGCGCGGCGGTGCCGCGAAACCCGTCGACAAGGCGGATGTTGCGGCGTTCCTGAAGTATGCCGCCGAGAAGGGCATCGGTCCCATCCTCGCTCACGCGCCCTACACGCTCAACGCCGCCGGCGCGGAGCCGCGCGTTCGCGAGTTTGCCGAGTCGGTGATGATCGATGACCTCCGCCGCCTTGAACTCACCCCTGGCGCGATGTACAATTTCCATCCCGGCAGCCATGTGGGACAGGGCGCGGGGAAGGGCATCGAGCTCATCGCCGCCCATCTGCAGCGCGTCGTCGCGCGGGCGGCGAAAGGCGGCGGGGCGATCTCCACTACGATTCTTCTTGAGACGATGTCCGGCAAGGGCAGCGAGCTCGGCCGTACCTTCGCCGAGGTCCGTGCCATCATCGACGCGGCGGAGGCGGATGCGGCTTTCGGCTCCCAGCTGTCATCCCCCCTGGGCGTCTGCCTCGACACGTGTCACGTGTGGGACGGAGGATATGACATCGTGAACGGTCTTGACGGTGTGCTGGACGAGTTTGATCGTGTGATCGGGCTCGACCGCCTGAAGGCCATTCACACCAATGACTCGATGAACGTTCTCGGGTCCCGCAAGGACCGTCATGAGAAGATCGGCAAGGGCAAGATCGGCCTTGAGGCGTTTCGGCGCATCATCAACCATCCGAAGCTTCGCGACCTGCCGTTCTATCTTGAGACCCCCTGCGACCTGCAGGGCTACAGGGATGAAATCGCGCTGTTGAAAGGGTTGAGAAAATGAAAATATTCAGGGAGCCGGGGAAGCTCCAGAAGTGGTGCCGTGCGCGCAAGCTCGCGGGCAAGCGGATCGCCCTCGTGCCGACGATGGGCTACCTTCACGAGGGACATCTCTCGCTCATCGAGCGGGCACGTCGCAAGGGCGCCGACGAGATTGTCGTGAGCGTCTTCGTGAACCCGGTGCAGTTCGGCCCGAACGAGGACTTCGCCAAGTATCCGCGCGACGAGAAGGCCGATCTCGCGAAGTGCCGTGCAGCAGGGGCGACGGCGGTCTTTTTCCCGACGCCGGCGAACATGTATCTGCCGCGACACTCCGTCTACGTGAACGAGGAGGACCTCTCGCGGGGCCTTTGCGGCGCGCGACGCCCCGGTCACTTCCGCGGCGTCTGCACGGTCGTGGCGAAGCTCTTCAACCTGACGCATCCGGACTTCGCGGTGTTCGGCCAGAAGGACTACCAGCAGGCCCAGGTCATCCGGCGGATGGTGCGGGACCTCAACTTCGACCTCCAGATCGTCGTCGCGCCGATTGTCCGCGAGCCGAGCGGGCTGGCCCGGTCGAGCCGCAACACCTACCTGAGCGCCGAGGAGCGCGAGAGGGCGGTGGCGATATCGAGAGGTTTGAAAGGTTTACGAGGCTTGAAGGGCTTGAAAGGTTTGAAGGGTGAACTGGAGAAGGCGGGGTTGAAGGTCGATTACGTGGAATGCGTCGATGCGGAGACCCTGGAGCCGCGCAAGAGGGTCGAGAAGGGCTGCTGCGTCCTCGTCGCGGCCTATTGCGGCAAGACGCGCCTGATTGACAACATCCTCATTTGATTGCCGCCGTTTCGCGGCTGCTCGTCACGCTGTGCCGCCGTGCTACTTGCCAGCGCGGCGGAATTACTGTATACTATTCACCATGAACACGAAATCACTCTTGTCGTTGCCCTTGGCCGTCATCGGCGTCGTCGCCCTGGCGGCCGAGCCCTGGGAGGATCCCTCGGTCAATGCCATCAACCGCCTGCCTGCGCGCACGCTCTCGATACCATGCGAGACCGAACAGCTCGCCTTCGACATCAAGCAGATGGAGAGGCCCCGCTCGGCCTCGCGGTGGGTCATCCCGCTCGCCGGCGAATGGGACTTCAAGTGGAAGCGCTCCACCGCGACGCCCGACTGGGAGAAGTCCGTGCGGATCGCCGTGCCGGGCTGCTGGCAGTTGCAGGGCGACTTCGACCCACCGCTCTACGTCAACAGCCGCTACCCGATCGCGATGGACGCTCCGCGCGTCACCGCCGCACCGGCGGAAACTAATTGGACGTCCTACGTCTACCGCAACCCGGTCGGACTCTATACGACCACCTTCAAGCGCCCGTGGCGCTGGTGGTTCCGCCGCACGATTCTGCGCTTCGACGGCGTCTCGGCCGCCTTCCGCGTGCGCATCAACGGCGAGGATGTCGGCTACTCCGAGGACAGCCGCCTGCCGGCCGAGTTCGATGTGACCGACCATCTCAATGTCTTCTTCGAGAATACGCTCGAGGTGGAGGTCTACAAACACTGTGACGGCACCTATCTCGAGGATCAGGACTTCTGGCGCCTCTCGGGGATCTTTCGCGACGTCTGTCTCATCTCCGAGCGAAAGAGCGCGCCCTTCGATCTCGTCGTGGAGACGAGGCTCTCCGACGACCTGAAGAACGGCAAGTTCATCGTACGCGACGAGAAGGGGAACGTCCTGAAGGAGCGCGATGTGCCGAACGTGAGGCTCTGGAGCGCCGAGACGCCGTTCGTCTACATGACGCCGATCGAGAACAGCTGGGGCTGGTGGATCTTCGGCGGCACGGACTACCGTGCCGTCACGTTCGGCTTCCGGAAGGTCGAGATCAGGGACTCCGTCCTCTACCTCAACGGCAAGCGCCTGCTCGTGAAGGGAACGAACCGCCATGAGATGGAGCCGGCGAGCGCCTACGCCGTCACCCGCAAGGGGATGGTCAAGGACATCCGCCTCATGAAGTCGTTCAACGTCAACGCGGTGCGCACGTGCCACTACCCGAACTCGCCCGACTGGTACGACCTCTGCGACCGCGAGGGCGTCATGGTCGTCTGCGAGGCGAACTGCGAGTCGCACGGCTACGGCTACGGCACGAACTCCCTCGCCCGCAGCAAGGCCTTTGAGTCCGCCTTCGTCGAGCGCAACACGCGCATGGTCGAGACCTTCCGCAACCATCCCTCGATCATCTACTGGTCGATGGGCAACGAGTGCGGGGACGGGCCGAACTTCACGGCGGCGCGCGCGGCGATGAAGGCGATTGACCCGACGAGGCCGATCCACTACGAGCGCGCGATCGACGGGGACAACACCGACATCTGGGCGCTGATGTACTCTCGGCCGCGTGATGTCGAGAGATATGTCGCGAACCATCCGAAGAAGCCGGCGATCCTGTGCGAGTACACCCACGCGATGGGCAACTCCAACGGCGGTGTGCAGGAGTACTGGGACCTGGTGCGCAGGTATCCGTCGTTCCAGGGCGGCTTCGTGTGGGACTTCGTCGACCAGGCGATCTGGAAGACCGACGCGCGCGGCAAGTGGCTGGCGTTCGGCGGCGACTTCGGCGACCTGCCGAACGACGACAACTTCAACTGCAACGGGTTCTTTGACGCGCTCCGGAACCCGCACCCGGGCGCCTACGAGATCAAGCACGCCTATCAGGACATCCACTGCGAGTCGTTCGACTTCTCCTCCGGCAAGGTGAAGATCCGCAGCAGTTTCCTGTTCCGCACGCTTGAGGACGCTTACTGCATGTGGCAGTCTCTTGACGCCGAGGGCGGCTTCGCCGCGAAAGGCAACTTCGAGCTCGGCGAGGTGGCGCCGGGCGACACGGCCGAGTTCACGCTCGAGAACTTCAGCGGCGACTCGGTCGTCTTCAACTTCTACGATGACCGCGACAGCATCGCCTGCGATGGCTTCGCCAAGCCGTTCGTCGCCAAGCCCGTTCCCAAGGCGGTCGCAGGCTCCCAGGCGCCTGTTCCCGGTTTCCGTCTTAACTTCTGGCGCGCGCCGACGGATAACGACCGCGGCTGGAAGATGCCCGATGTCTGTCGGGTGTGGAAGGAGGCGACTGCCACGCAGAAGCTGCCTCCCGGCGTGAAGAGCGACCTCAGGACGACGTGCCTTGAAGGCGGCGCGGTTCTCGTCGACTGGACGCTCACGGTGCCGAAGGGGCTGCCGCCGATTCCGCGAGTGGGACTCACCTTCACCGCGCCCAAGGTCGAGAAGATCGAGTACTTCGGGCTCGGGCCGCACGAGAACTACGCCGACCGCGCGACATCCGCGATGCTCGGCGTCTACACCGCGCGCATCGGGCTCGTGTCTGGCATCGCCGATCCGACGACCGGCACGATCAGGTATCCGAAGGACCGCCTCAATCCCGACAACTACATCGAGCCGGGCGAGCAGGGCTACCGCACCGGCTGCCGTCGGCTGACGGTGGGTGGGGTCGAGATCGCCGCGGTGAACGCGCCGTTCGGCTTCAACGTGTGGCCGTATTCGCAGACGATGCTTGAGGGCAAGAAGCACCAGTGGGAGCTCCAGGAGGCCGACGAGCTCACCGTCAACGTCGACGCGGTGCAGATGGGCGTCGGCGGCGACAACAGCTGGGGGATGCGTCCACACGACCCGTACATGCCTGGCGCGGGCACGTACCGGCTGACGTTCACCGTGAAGGGGCTCAAGTGAGATGGCCACGCTGAAGCTCGGAGTGCTGGGGTCTGGTGCGGGCTCGAACATGCAGTCGATCGTGGATGCGATCGCGGCGGGGACTCTGGATGCGGAGATCCGTCTCGTCCTCGCCGACGTGGCGGATGCGAAGATACTCGACCGCGCGCGCCGTCACGGCATCGCCTGCCAGTATCTTGACTGCGCGCCGTTTCGAACGAAGCTCGAGGGTGCGGCGGAGGACCGCTGTATCGAGCTCCTGAAGATGGCGGGCGTCGACACCGTCGTGCTGGCCGGATTCATGCGCATCGTGAAGCCGAAGCTCCTGGCGGCGTTTCCGAACCGCGTCGTCAACATCCACCCGGCCCTGCTGCCGGCGTTTCCGGGAGTTCACAGCTGGGCCCAGGCGCTCGACTACGGCTGCAAGGTCGCGGGCGTCACGGTCCATTTCGTCGACGCGGGAACCGACTCGGGGCCGATCATCGTGCAAAAGGCGGTGCCGGTCATGGAGGATGACACGCCCGAGTCGCTGCACGCACGCATCCAGGTCCAGGAACACCTGGCATTTCCCGAGGCCTTGCGGATCATTGCGGTCGGGGCCTATAGGATCGAGGGCCGTCGGGTGCGGATCGACCGCGATCGGCTGCAGCCGAAGGCATGACCGCCGAACCCCATCGCGACCTCGTCGAGGCGACCCTGACCGAGGCGCTGGCGCTCGCGGGAGAGCGGCCGGCCGCGCTTCTCGAGGCGATGCGCTATGCTGTTTTAGGCGGCGGCAAGCGCATCCGGCCGCTCGTCTGCCTGGCGGCGGCGACAGCGGTCGGAGGCGCGGCGGAGGATGCGCGCTGGCCGGCAGCTGCAATCGAGATCCTGCACAACTACACGCTGATCCACGACGACCTGCCGGCGATGGACAACGACACGGAGCGACGTGGACGACCCACGGTGTGGAAGCGCTTCGGCGAGGCGACCGCGATCCTCGCCGGTGACGCGCTCCTGTCGCTCGCCTGCCGCGTCGCCGCGAAGGCCCCGCGCAATGTCGAGGCCATCATCGCCGCGCTCGGCGACGCCGGCGTCGGCGTGGTCAGGGGGCAGGCCGAGGAGCTGTCGACGGTGGCCGACGGCGCTCGCCGGCCCTCCACCGACCATGACGACTTCATCTACCGGCACAAGACGGCCGATCTCTTCGTCGCCGCGGCGACGATGGGTGCCCTTGCGGCAGGCGGCAGCATCGACCAGGTCGCCGCGCTCGCCGACTTCGCGCTCAACCTGGGGCTCGCCTTCCAGTACGAGGACGACCGACTCGACGGCGACGGGCTCTTCGCTCCCGATGAGACCGAGCGGCGCGCGCGCGCCGCGACCGATGCCGCGATTGCCGCGCTGTCGCCGCTTCCAGGCGACACGACCTTCTTAAGACAACTGGCCGAGAGGCTCATGGAAAGGAAAAACTGACATGCCGACAGGACGATTCCTCCTCGCCGCAATCGCGGCGACAACCCTTACCGCGTTCGCGGCGACGCCGCTTGACGACGCGGTGCTTCACGGCGAGACCGACAAGGCCCGCGCCATTGACTACGCACCCGGCGAGGAGATGACGTTCACGCTCACCCTCCAGGGTGCGAAACCCTTCGCTCCCGACACCTACTTCATCGCCTGGACGCGCACGGGCGACGACGGCAAGACCGAGAGCGGCAAGGCACCGCTCTCCGCGAACGAGCCGCTTGTGGTGAAGACCAGCCTTGACCGACCCGGGTTCGTGCGCCTTCTCGCCCAAGTCGTCGACAAGGACGGCAGGGCATTCCGCAAGGAGCTGACCTTCAAAGGGGATCTCACGACGCCCGAGGGCAAGCGGGCGCTCAACGACTTCGAGCGAATGGACAAGCGCGTGTTCTTCGACGGCGGCGCGGGCGTGAAGACCGAGACGCTACAGTCGGTGCCAGAGCCGGAGGACTTCGACGAGTTCTGGGCGAAGCGCAAGGCGCGGCTCGCGATGGTGCCGATGACCGCGACGGTGAAGGAGCACAGGAGTTCGAACCCGGCTGTGAAGGTCCTTTCGTTCAGCGTGCTCTGCGCGGGTCCACGACCGGTGACCGGCACGGTTACGGTGCCGACGGACGCGTCGCGGAAGTATCCGGCCGAGATCTCCTTCCACGGCTACGGCGCGCACTTCGTGCAGTCGATCCCCTCGTCCGGCCCGACGAACCGCCTGCACATGTTCATCAACGCCCACGGCTACGAGCTCGGACGAGAGGACGAGTACTACACCGAGCTCTACGACTCGATCAAGTCGAACGGTTTCACCTTCGGTCTCGACTCGAAGTGGCAGAACAAGTCGACGGACACCGCGTACTTCGGCTGGATGATCTACCGCATCATGCGCGCGATCCAGTACCTGAAATCGTTCCCCGAGTGGGACGGGCAGAACTTGACGGCGACGGGCGGTTCGATGGGCGGCCTTCAGACGATGTGGGCGGCGGGCATCGACCCTGACGTCTCCGCGGCGCGTCCGTCGATACCTTGGTGCTGTGACATGGGCGGACGCGAGACGCTGAAACGCAACGGCGCGACATGGGGCGTTGGCGAGACGGAGGCGATGCGGTACTTTGACCCCGTGAACTTCGCCAAGCGCGTGAACCCGAAGTGCCGCGTCGAGATCACGCGCGCGGGTCTCGGGGACTACTGCTGCCCGCCGAGCGGCATCGCGATTCTCTACAACAACCTGAAGTGCCCGAAGAAGATCAACTGGGTGCAGGGCTCGACCCATGGCTACGTGCCGCCCGAGGATCACCAGCACTTCTCGCTCACCTCACAGTGGGGCGAGTAATGGGCGGCGTGTTCGATCGCCGTCGACTGCCGTCAAGGGCCGTCGGTTCGATTGCCGTTGATCGCCGTCGATAGCAATCGCAACCCCTCAACCTTCTCAAACCCCTCAAACCAAATCTCACCCCATGCGCATCACATTCTACGGAGCGGCTCAGACCACCACCGGCTCGATGCATCTCGTCGAGGCCAATGGCAAGCGGATTCTTCTCGACTGCGGGCTCTACCAGGGCCATCGCAAGGAGGCGTTCGAGAAGAACCGCAACCTGCCGATCGACGCGAAGACGATCGACTACGTCATCCTCTCCCATGCCCACATCGACCACTCGGGCAACCTGCCCCAGCTCGTGCGGCAGGGCTTTCGCGGTCGCGTCTTCGCGCGGCAGTCGACGACCGACCTCTGCGACATCATGCTCCGCGACTCGTGCTTCCTGCAGAAGCGCGACCTCGAGTACGTCAACAAGAAGCGCAGACGCGAGGGCAAGAAGCTCTTCGAGCCGCTCTACGAGGAGTCAGACATCAATGCGCTCATGAGGCTCTTCGTGCCGACGCACATGCACGAGCCGCGTGAGATCGTCCGCGGCATCACCCTCGAGTTCTTCAACGCTGGGCACATCCTCGGCTCCGCGCTCGTTCAGCTCGACGTCCGCAGCGACCACGGCCACAACCACCGGTTGCTCTTCTCGGGCGACCTCGGCCAACCGCACCAGCCGATCCTCAGGCGCTACGAGTACCCGGCGGGGGCGGACATCCTCCTGTGCGAGTCGACCTACGCGGATCGCTATCACCCCTCGGCCGATGACGTGGAGCTGCGGCTCGAGCGGTATCTCCGCCACATCGACCGGCACAACTCGAAGCTGCTCATCCCGGCGTTCTCCGTCGGCCGCACGCAGCAGATCATCTACCACCTCAACCGCCTCGCGGAGAAGGGGCGGGTGCCGCGCGAGGTGAGGCTCTTCATCGATTCGCCGCTCTCACAGAAGGCGACGCAGATCTACGCGAAGCACCGCGAGGTCTACAATGACGAGGCGCGGCGCATGCTCGCGGCGGGGCAGGATCCGCTCACGTTCCCGGGAATGACGTGCATCGGCACGCCCGAGGAGTCGATGTCGCTCAATGACATGTCCGGCCCGATGATCATCATCGCGGCGAGCGGCATGTGCGAGGGCGGGCGTGTGGTGCACCACCTGAAGCACTGCGTGCAGGACCCGGACAACATCATCCTCATCTGCGGCTTCCAGGCGGAGAACACGCTCGGGCGGCGCATCGTCGAGAAGCGCAATCCGGTTCGGATCTTCGGCGAGGAGGTCGAGCTCAAGGCGCAGGTCGAGGTGATCAACGCGCTCTCGGCGCACGCCGACCGTTCTGGACTCTCCGACTGGCTCAGCGAGGTGAAGGACAACGTGCGCCACGCCTTTGCGGTGCACGGCGAGCCCGAGAAGGTGTCGGCGATGGTCGAGCTCATGGGCGAGCTCGGCATCAAGAACGCCGTCGCGCCGCAGCCCGGCCAAACCTACAAGTTTGAATGAAACGCTTCGACAGCAATCGCCGGCGATCGATGGTGACCGACGGTTCGTCGGCCTTCGACCTTGTTGTCGTGACGGCGGCGAATGCCGCGCAGGCTCGCGGCTACCGCTCGCAGCTCAAGGGGCGCGTCGGCTTCGTGGTCGTTCCGGATCCCGGCGGGCGGCGTGTCGGCTCGCTCGGTGCGACGGTCAACGTGCTGCGGTTGCTCTCGACGGCGCGCGGCGGCAGGCGGCTGTCACGGGTCCTGATCTGCCACTCGGGCGGCGACGCGCGGCGGACCCCGGGCTATGCCGCGATGGGCAAGGCGTTCGTGCCGCTCGGCGACGGACGCCCTCTCGTTGATCACATCGTCGAGGCGATGGCGAAGCTTCCCGCGAAGGCGGGGGTGACCGTCTGCTGCGGTGACCTAGTTCCCCGTCTAGACTTCCGAGCGGTCGAGTGGGCCGAGAGCGGCGTCACCGGCGTCGCCTACCCCGACGGACCCTGGCAGGCCCAGCGGCACGGGGTGTACTTAACAGAGCCGAGCCAAGCGCCTGACGGCGCTCGATGGCAATCGGCGGCTGTCGGGAACGACGGGCTCATGCGCGTCGTCGGCTTTCTGCAGAAGCCCCAGGTGAGGCGCGGTCGATTCCTCATCGACACCGGAATCCTTCATTTCGATTGGGCGACTGCCGCGAAGATGCGGCGACTGCCGATCGCCGGCGACATCTACGAGGAGTTCCCCAGGCTGCTGCTCGAGGGGTTCGCGCCGTTCCATGTCGCGGTCGTGCCGAGCTGCGATTTCTTCCACATTGGATCCTCGCGCGAGCTGCTGGAGAAGCTGGGCTCCGGCGACGAGGGGCATCTGACCCTCGTCGACTCCGTCGCGGCGCCGATCGAGCGTATGGATGGCGACAACATCGTCACCAACGTACCGCGCGAGTACGGACCGATCCGCCTCGGGAAGGGCGAGTGTCTCACATCTCTGCCGCTCGGGCGTTCGGGCTGGTATCACCTCAGGTATCACATCGATGACAACTTCAAGGCCGATGGCCTCTGGGAAAAACACGGACTCGGAGAGAAAATGAAGAAGGTCCATCACAGTCGTCTCATTGCGCTTCGCCACGCCCCATCGGGCGGCTGTCGCGTGACTGCGCCGGTCCGAATCGACTTCGCCGGCGGCTGGAGCGACACGCCGCCGATCTGCTACCGTGAAGGCGGCACCGTGCTCGCCGCCGCCGTCACCCTCGACGGGAAGCGTCCAATCGAGGTGACGGTCACGCCTCGTCGCGATGCTCTCGTCAAGGTCGTCTCGCGCGATCTCGGCAAGCGGCGGCTCATCCGGTCAGCCGCGGAGATCGCCGACCACCACGACCCCCATGACTGGTGCTGCCTTGTGAAGAGCGCCCTTGCCGTCACGGGCTTTCGATTCGGCTCGCGCGGACTCGACATCACCATCTCCGCCGACCTCCCCAAGGGCAGCGGCATGGGGACTTCCTCGATTCTAGGCTCGGCGACGATCGCCGCGCTCCTCGGCACCGTCGATGTCAATCGCGTCGGCGAGCTGACGCTTCGGCTTGAGCAGGAGATGCGCACGGGCGGTGGCTGGGAGGATCAGTTCGCCGGCATGACCCCGGGACTCAAGCTGATGCGCTCGAAGCCGGGGCGTAAGCAGTCGATCGCCATTGAAGGCATTCGCCTGCCAGCGCGATTCGAACGCGCCCTCAAGGCCCGCTCGCTTCTCTACTTCACCGGACAGAAGCGCATGGCGCGCAACGTCCTGCGGCGAGTCCTCGGTTTCTATGCCGACAATCCGCACAACTTCGGCAAGATCCTGATCGATTCGGTGAAGAAGGGGGCCGAGAAGGCGGCTCGGGCCGCACAGCGCGGCGATCTCGCCTCCTTCGCGGCCTGTGTCAACGAGTACTGGCGGGACAAGAAGCTGCTGGACGCTGGGTCGACGAACGAGCACGTCGATGACATCATCGACATGATTCGTCCGCGCGTAGCGGCGGTCTCCCTCGCGGGCGCGGGCGGTGGTGGCTTCATGTACATTCTCGCGAAGTCGCCCGCCGATGCACGTGCCGTGCGCGAGTTCCTGGAGCGGAACTCTCCTTCGCGGCATTCGCGCTTCTACGATTTTGACATCGACAGCCAGGGGATGTCTCTCGTTGCGTTGTGAACGGCGCGAGGTGACACGGTCTTCGGTTTTTTGGTATAATACCCGACATGGGAGTTTCAAGTCGGAACATCACATGAACAAAACACAAGGAGCAAAATGAAGATCAGCACATCAAGAAGAGGATTCATCACCGGGCTCGCGGGCGCGGGCGCGTTCGCCGTCGGCGGGGCCACCTGCCCGGTCGGCTGCCAGAAGATCCGCCTCGCCGCCGTCGGCGTCATGGGCAAGGGCTACAGCGACTGGACGCCCATGCTCAAGTCCGGCCTCGTCGAGATCGTCGCGTTCTGCGACGCGGACTACCGCATGCGCGAGGAGGCTCAGCTCAGGCTTGCCAGCGAGGGCATCGACTTCGACATGTACCGCGTGCCGTTCTTCACCGACTACCGCAAGCTCCTCGACAGCGCGGGGATTCTCGGCATCGACGCGATGACGGTCTCCACGCCAGACCACGTCCACGCCCCGGTGGCGATCGGCGCGATGAAGCAGGGCATCCACGTCTATGTGCAGAAGCCGCTCGTCAGGACGCTGTGGGAGCTCGACTACTTCGGCCGAACGGCGAAGGAGAACGGCGTGATAGTGCAGATGGGCAACCAGGGCTCGTCCCTGGACTCGATGCGCCGCTGCACCGAGGTGCTGCAGAGCGGCATCATCGGCGACGCGCTCGAGGTGCATGTCTGGACGAACCGCCCCGTGTGGCCACAGGGCAAGGCCGTCGCCGACTGGGTGAAGGGCCACCCGAAGGGAGACAAGCTTCGCAGCGGCCTCAACTGGGATGCCTGGATCGCCACCGCCGAAACGCGCCCGTTCCTCGACATGTATCCCAAGGACGCCGACGTCTACGATCCGTGGAACCTCGGCAAGAACGTCTACCACACGTTCACCTGGCGCGGGTTCTACGACTTCGGCGCAGGCGCTTTCGGCGACATGGCCTGCCACACGATGAATCTCGCGTTCCGCGGCCTTGAGCTCGGCGGAGTCTCCGACGCGGAGTGCGTGATGTCGGATTCCGACAACGACATCGCATACCCTCTAAAGTCGAAGGTCAAGCTCACGTACAAGGCGCGTGACTCCAAGGTGCGTCCGGGCGTTAAGCTGCCGGCGGTGACGCTCTACTGGTACGACGGCGGGTACAAGCCCACGGCGGAGATCATGCCGAAGTGGGCAGCGACTCACGAAGGCAAGGTCCCGAACACTGGCTGCTACATAATCGGCTCGAAGGGCTGTGTCCTGATGCAGGACGACTACGGCGCGAAGTGCGCGATCGCCCTCAACGACGAGAAAGAGTTCGTGGACGTCTTCGCGCACGAGGCCGCAAAGGCCGTGCCGCGCTCGATCCCGTTCCGCACGGACTCCGCAGCCACCGCAGGCAAGTCGACGGTCGAGATGAAGGGCTTTGCGAACGGACACTACATCGAGTTCCTC
>CACYCW010000009.1 GCA_902773015.1 uncultured bacterium | reverse complement strand
GCCCTGCAGGCGCTTCGGCGGCGAGTCCATCTTCCGGAGCGCGCCGTCGATGCGGTAGCGCACGCGGAACTCCTTCTCCATCGGCTCGATGTGGATATCCGACGCCTTCATCTTAATGGCGTTGGTGATGATGAGCGTCGCGAGCTTGATGACCGGCGCGTCATCGCCGGTCGCGCTCTCGGCGTCGCCGAGCTCGTCGCGCGTCGTGACCTCAGCGGCGTCGCCGGAGGGATAGAGCTTGTCCATCGCCGCGCGCACCTCGTCCAGCGGGGAGAGGACGGCCTCTACGTCCTTGCCGACAAGCACGTACCGGAGCGAGTCGATCGCGTCGTAGCCCATCGGGTCGAGCAGCGCGACGGTGATCGAGTCCTCGTCCGCGACCACGGGCACGACGCCGTACTTCTTGGCGATGTCCGCCGAGATGGCCTTCGTGACGTCCTCGGAGATCGCCTCGGCGTTGATGTGGCAGTACTTGAGGCCGAACTGGTCGGCGATTGTGCCGAGCACGGTGTCCTCGTCCAGCGTCCCACCCGAGACGAGCACGTCGAGCGTCGTCTCGTTCTCGGCCTTCATCGATTGGGCCGCCGCATCGACCTGCTCCTGCGTCAGGTAGCCGCGCTCTGTCAGGAGCTGGATCACATATTCGTCGTTGCTAGTCATTTCGGTTGCCGTGTATCATATCAAAAATCGCGGCGATCCGCAACTGCGCCGCGCCCGGCTCAGCGTGCGTCCGCACGGCGCCGGTCGCCCGGCTGCCAGATGTCCGCGCCGGTGAGGTCAAGCCAGGTGATCGCCTCCAGCCAGCGGGAGAGGTCCTTCGGGCGCGGGTCGAAGTTGTTCGTGCCGAAGGAGAACTTCGCCCCCATCGACTTGGCGAGTCGCAGGAACTTCGGCCGGGGGTACGGCGAGCCGGCCTGGATCTCCAGGGCGATGCCGCGACTGACGGCCTTCTCGATCACCTGGCGCATGCGCGCCTCGGTCCAGAGCCGGTCGTATTCGTCCGCGAGCGGCACGGGCAGGTAGGTGGGGTTCGCGAGGATGTCGATGGGCTCGTCGAGAATGCGCAGGTTGTGCGCCACGTACGTCTCCATCCAGGCGTCCGGATCGGGAATCTCCTTCACCAGCCACAGGCGGTTGTCGCGTCCGTCGGGCAATCGGCCCATGATCATCGTGTCCGCGAGGATGTAGTCGAACTGCGCTCGCGTCTCGGCGTCGATTGCGCGGAACCAGTCGCGATCGTTGACCTGGATGCCGACCGGCAGCCGGTGGTCGCCGACGCGCACCTGCCGTGCGCGCGCCGCAAACGCCCTGAGGCGCGCGTTGTCGAAGATCTCCCATTCCCGCCCGTGGTTCTCCATTGCCGTGGAGCGGATGCCCGAGGCGCGCTCCCGCGCGGCGGCCATCTCCGGCGTCATGCCGCCGCGGATGTGCAGGTGCCAGTCGGTGATCGTGATGCCCCGCGCCGCGCACTCCCGCCGCAGGAGGCGCAGCACCGCGTCCTCCGGATAGTTCGGGCTCGCCACTCCCTCCGCCGCGGTGTAGAGGATGAGCCGCACCGCCTTCAGCGGCGGATCCGCCTCCCACGACCGGCGGTAGCGCAGCTCCAGCCGCACCGGCGTCTGCACGAGGCTACGCACGGTGATGGAAAGACGTCCCGGCGCACCCTCGAGCCCGCTCGCGGCACCGCGATGCTCTCTCGTGACCTCGCACTCGGCGGCGTTCGAGTCGATCTCCCAGGCAAACCCGGTCGAGGGGTTCTCCTCCAGGACGAGTCGCACGGGCGTTCCCGCCGGTGCACGCGCGATCAGCTCTCCCGGCACGTTCCCGAGCGGATAGTACGTGCCGCTCCTCAACTCATCTCCATGAAGCGACATCACACTCACGGCGGCGATTCCCACCGCCATCCAAAGCCCCTTCCTCATCGTGACACCCTCTCTCACCAATCGGCGAGCGACATGCCCCAAGTGACGCGCTTGCCGTCGTGGGTGATGTAGCCCTTCTCGACCAACATCGCGACCGTCGTATCGACATCGCCGACCTTGAACTGCTTGACGAGCGTGTTCTTCAACTTCACGAGCGACTTCGGGGCCATCTTCGCCAGCCGCGCCAGCAGCTCGTCCGTGAGCCCCGGCACATCCGACGGACGGCTCTTCAGGACATCGTTCTCGTCCGGAGGCGCCCCCTCGTCCACTGCCGAGGCCTTCACCGCAGGCGACTTCGCGTCCGTCTTCACCGCGCCTTCGTCAGGCGCCTCATCCGCCTTGCTCTTCGAAACTTGCCTGGCCTTCGGCTCCGCGTCCGACTCGGCCTTCGCCTTTCTCATCCCACTCGTGCGACGACGGGCGCGCTCGGCCTTCGCCTCGGATTCCTCCTCAATGGCCATGTCGATCGCGCGCGGCTCCGCGTCGCGTCCAGGACGCGGCGGCGAATCCGGCGAGACGTCCTCCGGCGTCTTCGTGAGGCAATCCGACACGGGCACGGGCACCACGGCCGGCACCGGCGCGCCCTCCAGGAGAGCAAGCACCGCCTCGGGCGTTTCGCGCACATCGTAATCAAGTCCGTCGCCGATCGGAACGACGATCGAACCGCCCCCCTTGCGGGGTTCCACGGTCACCACGAAGCTGGCGTTAATCCAGATCGGGCTGCCATCCAGTCGAGTGAGTCTGGTGTACATGACGTGAATTATATCATATCCTGACGGCGCCTCGCAACGCAGAGCCAGGTCAGCGGCGAACGATGGTGCCGAGCGACGGCACGCGGACGCCATCGACGGTGACATCCGCCGCGCCGTAGTTGACGTAGAGGGCCGCACCGTTCGAGTAGGTCACGCGGAAGACGTCCTCCGCCACCTTCTCGTGACGGTCCATGAACGCGAACTGCAGGTCGCTGCGGCGCGCGTACTCGTCGGCGCCTTCCTTCATCCAGGCGACCGACTGGCGCAGCTTCTCGTCCGTCGTCGCCTCGAGATCCCATGTGCCCATGCTGGGCGGACGCCCCGTCACGAAGCAACTGTGCCAGTAGAAGGTGGGCCGACCGCCGAACTCCGCGAGCTTGAGCGTGAAGCGGCGGTCGGGGTTCGCGGGGCAGTTGATCATCGTGCGGAACGGCGTGGAGAGCACGATGCCGTGGTAGACGATCTGCCAGAGCGGGAAATAGCCGTCGATCAGCCCGTTCGCCGGCTTCTCGAACGGCTTAGTCCACTGGATGGTGAGCGCCGAGTCCAGTGCGCCGATGCAGAAGTCTCGAGCCCCCTCCGAGGCGCTGCCGCCGAACGTGCGGCGGACCTCCTCGAGAATCGCACCCTCCCAGACCGCGCGCTGCGAGGGGTTGAGCGGATGCCGCGGATCGCGGCACGGCACGAGCATTCCGATTGTCGCCACGTCGAGGTAGAAGAGTCCCTTGAAGCCGAGCGTCGCCATCTCCGCGCACTGCTTGGGGCAGAACCGCTCGTAGGCGCGGCGCGGACACATCGTGTAGAGCCGTCCGCCCCCCCATGTCGTCTCGCCACGTCTGAGCGTGCCGTCCGGGTTCTTCTCGATCACGTATTCCGCATCCCACGTGTTCGCGATCATGTAGCAGTCGCGGAAGGAGCTGTGCCCGACGACCTGGTAGCCCTTCTCCTGCGCGTGGCGGACCGCCGCCTTCAGCTTCGCCTCCCCGCCGAGGGACGGCTCGACCGGGAAGATCTCCGGATAGCGCCCGTCGTGCCCGCCGATGTTCCACCCGACCAGGCAGAACTCCGCGCCCTTCACGCCCTGCCGCACGCACTCGTCCACGATGTCGCGGAACCGGTCGAAGGTGACGACCGGCTTCACCGGCGGCTCGTTGCGCGTCACCTGCTCGGCTACGGGACTGGGCACCGGCTTCCAGGCCTGGCGAATGCGCACCTCGGGATTGCGCACGGCGTACTCGAGGAGCGGCTGGTCCTTCAGTCGCTCCGTGATCGGGCGGCACGCGCCGCGCTTCAGCTGGTAGGCACGGTAGCAGCGCCCGATGCCGGAGGCGTTCGCGTCATCGCCATCGAGGAACCTGTACTCGATCGCGAGATCCTCGTAGACGTCGTCCATGTCGCGGAAGAAGACGGCGCTCTGACGATAGCGCCCCTCCTCGACGACGATCTCCACCCCGAGGGCGAACGGCATGCCGGTGACGATGGCGCAGTAGGTGCGGCGCGGGGTGACGAGCCCGAACATCGGCATGTAGACGGACCACCCCAGGAAGAGCTTGCCACTGTCCTCACGAAAGGTCCCGTAGGTGTTGTCCGGCAGCACCCAGCAGCCCGCCTCGCCCTTCCTCGCGGCGGCGAAGTCGGGCGTGACGATAACGCGCTTCACGTTCGGCGGCAGTTTCGCGCGCGGCCAGGTGAAGCGCACCTTGCCGTCACGTTCCGGGTAGTCCGCCTCCTGGACCGAGCGGGCATCGCCGGTCTCGATGGTCACCGTGAAGTGCGCGGCGTTCACAGTGAGCGCCATCACGGCGGACAGCGCCAAAGAAAAGGACTTCATCCCCAGACGCTCGGTTTTCTCGTTGTATTTGGTCATGCTTTGTTCTCCTTATCCTTCCTCATTTTCGATCCATTCCGCATGAGCCTTTGAATAAGGGGGAGCCGTCCTGCCTCCCCACGATCGCCCGCATGTCAACCGGCAGGAGATTGGCGCCGTCAAGCCCATCGACCGCGCACCACTCGAAGCTGATCCACCCCTCACGGCTCTTCACCCCCTCGTCCGGGTTCTCAAGGCGCATCCCATACACCAGGTTGATCTCACAGTGCCGGCGACCGTGCTGAAGGAAAGAATTCTCGACGACACCAATCAGCTCACCGACGATGACGGTGCAGCCCGTCTCCTCCATCATCTCGCGGGCGAGCGCCTCACGCCCGGTTTCGCCAAACTCGATATGTCCGCCCGGCAGGTAGGTCAAGGCCTGTCCTTTGCCGCGACAGAGGAGCACGCGTCCGTCGATGACGCAGACGCCACGCGCGATGTTCTCGATCCCGGAAATCTCGTATTCTGTGTTCATGCTCTCCTGAACTTGGGGTTGGCGCCGGCGATGACAAGGGCGACCTCGCCCTTGACCTGAGCGTCACGAAACTGGGCGACGAGATCCGAGAGGTAGCCGCGGCTGACTCGCTCGTGCAGCTTCGTCAGCTCGATGCACACCGCGGCCTCGCGATCCCCGAACACGTCCAGCGCCGCGGCGAGCGTCGCCGCGATGCGAAAGGGAGACTCGAAGCAGACAAGCGTGTGATCCTTGTCCGCATCCTCCGCGAACCAGTTGCGCAACGCACCGGGCCCGCGCGGCGGGAAGCCGCGGAAGGTGAACGACGAGGTGGAGAGCCCGCTCATGAGAAGCGCCACGTTGACCGCGCTCGCCCCGGGGATGACGTCATAGGGCAAGCCTTCGTGCGCGCACGTGCGGATGAGTCGATAGCCGGGGTCCGAGATGCCCGGGTAGCCTCCGTCGGAGCACAGCGCGACCTCGTCGCCCGCCTTCACAGAGGCGACAATCCGCCCCGTGAGGCGCTCCTCGTTTCCCTGCCGATAGGAGACCATCTCGGGACGAGGGATTTCGAAGTGGGCGAGCAGTTGCCAGGTGCGGCGGGTGTCTTCGCACGCGATCAACTTGGCCGAGCGAAATGCCTCAACCGCTCGAGGACTCAGGTCCCCGAGGTTTCCGATTGGCGTCGCGATCACATGCAGCATGTCAAGGCGTGACCGATCGCCGAGCCGGCGACCGCACTTCATTCCTTTCGGACATATTATACCACAAATGCATGCACCGCGATCACTTGCGTATCCAGACGCCCATGCCCTTCTCGATGTGGGCGGCATCGATCTTGCTCCCGGGTACGACCTTGTTTCGAATCGTGTAGTACGTGTCCGCCGCGTTCCAACGGCTCCCGGCGATCTTCAACGCCGAATTCGCGGGAGAGACGGTACCCTTCAGCACATAGCCCCGCGTCTTGAGCTCCGCGATGGTCTTTGGTACGCCTCCTGGTGTCGGTCTGGACGTCGGCTTCGCCGGGGCCTCGGCTTTCTTGGCGGCAGGCTTCGTGACAGGCTTTCGCGCAGCCGACAGGGCATGCTTGGGCGCGTCGGGGGCCTTTGCGACACCGTAAGCCGCGACCATGGTGTCGATTCCGCCGTAGAGCACCATGCGCAGGTAGTCGTCTCCGACCGTGAGGC
The DNA here is from genome assembly GCA_902773015.1 of uncultured bacterium. GTDB lineage: Bacteria > Verrucomicrobiota > Kiritimatiellia > RFP12 > UBA1067 > UBA1067. Next base: position 3,967 of record CACYCW010000009.1, on the reverse strand, counting down.
GTCCGGCGCGGGTGTCGGGGTCATAGGCCGGACGAAGCCGAAGGCCAAGCTGCCGTCTGACGCTCGGCATCGCGAAGAGCATGCCGCAACGCTTGCGCCCGCGATGGCGTCGGCGCTGCCACTTGTTCGGCGCACCGTAGGCGACATGGCTGTGGCAGACGACGCGCTCGTCGGTGATGCGGTACATCGCCTTCAGCTTGTCCACTAGCTCGCGAATCGCCGTGATCTGCACCGACGGCATCGCCTTGTTGTGGTAGCCGACGCACTCGATGCCGACAGAGAACTTGTCGACGTCCTCCATGCCGTTCCACATGCTGCGCCCCGCATGGAACGCCTCGCGATCCCGGTCGACGATGCAGTAGACCTGGCCGACCTCGGTCACGCAGTAGTGCGCCTCGCCGCGGTCGCAGAGCTTGTTGAGCGAGCTGCGGGCCGGCGCTTCGGTCGTGTGCAGCACGATGAGCTGTGTCGAGGCGCGAACCTTGCGCTCGGCGTTGCGCGGCGAGCGGTAGCGGTTGGAGATGTCGAGGGCGGAGGCGACGAGCGGCACGCACACAAGCGCGAGGATCAGCGCCACCCCCGTTCGATTCCCACGCCCTCCGCGACCAGTCATGATCCAGGCGCCAAGACGTAGCCGAGCTTGAACAGACTTTCGTTCATGGCCACATTATATCAAAACGCCGCCGCAACAGTCATCAGCAAAACCATTTTCGAGCAGGCAATCGGTCAAGGGAGAGACGGGGGATTCCCGAAGAACTCAAGTCCAGGCACTTCACGCGGATGCGCGGTGGTTCCGAGAAGCGGAATGAACGTGCCCACCCACGGCGCATGGCCGCCCGCAGGCTTCTTCATCGGGATGGTCAGCCGCACATGGTTCCAGCCCTTCCTCAGATGGATGGGCGTTGGCGGACGCATGTAATACTCCTCATCCTCGAACGGCACCTCGTCAAGCTCATGAACGTAGAAGATCGTCCCTATGAGCGGTCCCGCCTCCTGTCCAGGGCGCCTCCACTCTGGCGGCGGGATGGACTGCCCGTTGATCTCAACCGTCGCGCCAAATCGGCTCCACTGGCCGCGCGCGGGCGTCGGCGCTGAATACGCCCGCCCGTGATCGCGCGTGTAGTCCGTGAACCCGATCCAGGCACCGCAGTCGATCGCCTCCGGCGAACGGATCCACGTCTCGAGAATCGCCGTGCCCTTTCGGTACGGCGATAGATTGCCGTCGACAGCGCCCCCCTTGCCGCCCTCCACCCCGTCGAGCGCCCGCTGCCAGAGGAAGACCGTGGCCTGGGCGACGTTCGTGGCCAGCAGCGTGCCGTCATCAAGCGAGACGCGCCAGCGCATCGCCGTCTGGCGCAGGAACTGGAACGGATAGGGCGAGTCGCGCCAGACGCGATCGCGCTGCGCCGCCGTGCGGCGCTCGAGCTCGGCGACCTTCACTAGCTCGGGATCGTCCGCGCGCGGCAGCGCCCTCCCGTTGAAGCCAGCCGGCTCCGAGTCGCGTCCGCGCCAGAACGCATCCCCGAACATGACGAGCGCCGGCAGAACCGTCTGGTTGACGATCGTGCGCACGCCATCGCCAGCGAAGTCATCGTGCCAGGCGCAGGTGATCGCACCCAACCGGGCACCCTCGGACTCGTCCCACGGGCATATCCGCCGACGGGCGGCGACGCCGGAGATCTCGAACGGGTCAAGCGTGTCGAGATACATTCCGGAGGCGTCGAAGAACGGGATCGCGCCGATCGCACCGGGATTCTTCGGGCGTCCCCAGCGCATGCCCGCGGTCGGTCCGCGGTCCGTGAGCCCAGTGAGCTCGCCCGGCGTCCAGCCGACCACCGTGCGCCCGTTCGCATGCACACGGTCGACGAGCGGAGCCATCCAGAGCGGCGGCACCTTCTCCTCGGGCTGCCGCGCCTCGTCCGTACCGAGATGGATGAACGGCATCTGCTCGGCGGACACGAGCGAGCAGAGCTCGTCGATGAGCGCGCAGAGCTTCTCGCGCACGTCCTTGTCCCGCATCGTCTCAAATCCGAACGCGCGGCGGAAGGCGAGGGCGTGACCCGGCACGTCGAATTCCGGCATGACCGTCACGCCGCGCACCGCCGCATAGGCGACGACCTCCCTGAACTCATCCTGCGTGTAGAACTTGCCGATGTACCGCCGGTAGAAGGCCGAGTCGCGCTGCAGCTCGGGGAAGCGCCTCGACTCGAGCCGCCAGCCGTAGAATTCCGTCAGGTGCCAGTGAAAGAGATTCATCTTGTTGCGCGACATCATGTCGATGACTCCCTTCACATGCTCCACCTCGAGGAAGTTCCGCCCGGAGTCGTGCATGAAGCCACGCCACCTGAAGCGCGGCCAGTCCACGATGCGGCAGCAGGGCGTCGCGCCGTCGGAAAGACGGGAGAGCTGGTCCAACGTCACCCGTGCCCAGCGCTCGCCGCGCGGCGAGGACGCGGTGATCGTCACGCCGCCAGGCGCGATCTCAAGGGCATAGGCCTCATCCGCCGTCTCGGCCCGCGCACCAGGCACGGGCGCGACGACGACCTTCACGCGGCCAATCGCCGCCGCATCGGCGACACCGACGCGCGCCTCCACCTTGACCGGCACCGGCATCAGCTCGTCAAGCGCACCTGCCAACGCTGAACCCGTCAATATGACGATTCCGCCGGCGAATGCCATTCGGGTCAGGATAAGGCCACTTCTAATCCGCTTCATTTTATTCGGAAAGTGGTGGAGATAAGGGGAGTCGAACCCCTGACCTTCTCAATGCCATTGAGACGCTCTACCAACTGAGCTATATCCCCATGTGTCAGAAACGTGCATTAGTATATCAAATGCGCGGCCGCTAAGTCAATAGCGAATTGAGCGCCGCCGCGACGCCGTCCTCGTCATTGGAGAGCGTGACGAGCCTCGCCGCGCGCTTGACCTCGTCGACCGCATTCGCCATCGCGACGCCCGTGCCTGCCGCAGCGACCATCGATAGGTCGTTGAGACCATCCCCGAACGCCGCGCAGTCCGCGAGCGCGAGCCCGAGATGCTCCGCGAAGCGCCGCAGCGCATTGCCCTTGTGCGCCGAGGCGATGTTGAGTTCGATGTTGTTCCAGGTGGACGCCGTGATCTTGATCTCCGGAAAGGCTGCGGCGATCTCGTCAGAAAGCCGGCGCAGGCAGTCCTCCGCGACCACACGGTCACGATTGGTCGCGAAGAGCATGATCTTCTGGACGTCCCCTTCCGCCGCCGTTTCGCGCAGGTGCGCCTTCAGCTCGGGAACCGGACGCCGGAACTCGCGCACCATCCGGAGGTAGTGCTCGTTCGTCGCGTAGTCCGCCGCCTTCGCCTGCAGCGCCGCGGTCATCCAGCCCCAGTTGAGGCGATAGCAGTCGTAGACGACATCGTACCGATCGAGAATCTCCATCACCCCGAGCGCCATCTCGAGCGGAATCTCCTCGCGCACGATCGCCGTGTCGGTCACGCGGTCGTAGACCTGCGCGCCGTTGATGGTGATCGCGTAGCGCACGAACGGCAGGTCGCGCACGGCGGACGGCATCATGCCGAAGAAGCGCCCCGTCGTCGGAACGACGTGGACACCTCGCGCCGCCGCGCGCTCAAGCGCCGCGCGATTCCCTGGCGAGAGACGCTTCTGCGAGTCGAGAAGCGTCCCGTCCAAGTCGAGCGCGACGATGCGGATCACGCGTTGTACGTCGCGGCGGACGTGCTGCCGCCGTGGCCGGTCCAGTTCGTGTGGAAGAACTCGCCGCGCGGCTTATCGAGGCGCTCGTAGGTGTGCGCGCCGAAGTAGTCGCGCTGCGCCTGCAGCAGGTTCGCCGGCAGACGCTCCGTCGTGTAGCCGTCGAAGTAGCTGAGCGCCGAGGTCATCGTCGGCGCCGGAATGCCGTACTGGAGCGCGGCGGACGCGACCTGGCGCCACGCGGGAACGAGCTTCTCGATCGTCGACTTGAAGTACGGG
>CACYCW010000008.1 GCA_902773015.1 uncultured bacterium | reverse complement strand
GCGCATGCCCGGCATCGCCGCGAGCGGCGGCAAGCCGTTCGACATCGAGTGGTGCGACGGAAGCATCCCCGCCCGAGACGGGAAGGCTGCCGTCGGCGACAAGTTCGCCGCGAAGTCAATCAGCGAGGGCGGCGAGCAGGTTGTCGCCTCGACGGATCCGATTTTCTTCCCGCCCGACTCCTTCCGCGAAATCTTCGCCAAGACGCCGATCGGCTCGCAGCCGCTTCAAGGTCGCGTCGTGGAGGGAACGGAAGGGTGGATGCTCTCGGTTCACTACGATGTCGCGCCGGCGGTGGTGCTCAAGAGCGGCAAGGTGCTCCCCGCGCCGAAAGTCGAAACTGTGCCCACCCACTGGCACGAGTACATCGACTGCTGCTTCTCTGGCGCGACTCCCACAAGCTCCTTCGCCTGGGCCGGTCGCCTCTCGGAAATGGTGATTCTCGGCAACAAGGCGATGTCATGCCCAGGGGTGTCGTTGAAGACGAGAGGATAGCCCGTCCTCGTGCCGCACACCAGCGAGTCCACGATACTCGCAGCGATTTCATCCGGAAACAGCCAGTCATGATCATCAAGGGATCTCATGTCATCACCCCCGGGCGCGACTGCGGCATTGTCGACATCGCCATTGACGGCGACCGGATTGTCGCCATCGGATCTGGCGCATCGGACGTAGGGGAGGTGTTCGACGCGACTGGGCTCATCGCGGTTCCGGGCTTCTTCGACATCCACTCCCACGGCCGCGGCGGCGCGGATTTCTGCGACGCGACCGACTCTTCGTTCGACACGATCGGCCGGGGCAAGCTTGCCGACGGCGTCACGGGATTCCTGGCGACTGGTCTGACGCGTCCGGAGGCCGAGCTCGCCGAGATCTGCCGCTGCGCCGTGCGCTATGGCGAGCGCTTCGCGCGAGGCAACGGCGAGTCTGGCGCGCGCTGTCTCGGCGTCCATCTCGAGGGTCCGTTCTTCAACGGCGAGATGGCGGGTGCACAGAACCCGGAATTTCTGCGCCAGCCAGATGCCGCGTTCGTGAAGCGTCTCGTCGCGATCGCACCCGTGCGCAAGGTCTCGCTCGCGCCCGAGCTCGAGGGGGCCGAGGCCTGCATCCGCGAGCTTGTCGCGGCCGGCATCGTCGTGTCCGGCGGACATTCCGCGGCGGATTACGACACGTTCGAGCGCGCGCGGTGCGCAGGGATGACCCATCTCACGCACTTCTGCAACGCGATGATGCCGATCCATCACCTCCGGCCCACGATGGTGACGGGCGGACTCCTCGCGGATGACGTCTACGCCGAGATCATCACCGATGGCGTTCACCTCTCCGACCCGATGATCCGGCTCATCGTCAAGGCGAAGGGCCCGGATCGCGTGATGGTCATCACCGATGCGATGTGCGCGGCGGGGTGCTCGGACGGCATCTACGAGCTGGGAGGGCTCAAGGTTCGCGTCGCGGATGGATGCGCGCGTCTTGCGGACGTGCCGTACGATCCGAAGGCGGTCGTGTCGAACGTGGCGGGATCCGTTGCACTCTACGACGCGTGCTTCCGGCGGTACGTGCGCGTGACGGGGCTGCCGCTCGAGGAGGCGGTCAAGGCGACCTCCTACAACCAGTGCGTTTCGCTTGGGATCGCCGATCTTGGCGAGATCGCGCCAGGCAAGCTCGCCGACATCACGCTGCTCAACGCCGATCTCGTGCCGCAGGCTACGATCGTCGGCGGCCGCATCGCCTGGAGCAGACGGCAATTGAGATGAATTGAAACAAAGAAAGGAACTCGACTATGTCACTCGTCAACATGAAGGAGATGATGCTCGAAGCGCGGAAGGATAAGCGGGCGATCGGCGCGTTCAACATCACCAACTACGAGACCGCTGCGGCGGTCCTGAAGGCCGCCGAGGCGGAAGGGGAGCCGGTCATCATCCAGCTCTACATGCGACTCTTCGACACGGGCAAGGCCTATGACCTCTGCGGCATGCTGCAGCGGCTCGCCCATCGCGGCAAGGTGCCCGTCGCGCTCCATCTCGACCACGGCTCGACTGTCAAGCAGGCGCAGGACGCGCTCGCCTGGGGCTACACGTCCGTCATGTACGACGGCTCGCGCAGCACCTACGATGAGAACGTCAAGTGGACGAAGTTCGTCGCCGACTACGCGCATGCACTCGGCGCGACGTGCGAAGGGGAGATCGGGCACGTCGCCCAGGGCGACGAGACGGCGCTCACCGATGTCCAGGAGGCCGTCGACTTCGCGAAGGCAACGGGCGTGGACGCGCTCGCAGTCTCGATCGGCACGGCGCATGGCTACTACAAGGCAGAGCCGAAGCTCGACATCCCGCGCTGCGCAGCGATCGCGGCGGAGATCCCCGACGTGCCGCTCGTCCTCCACGGTGGCAGCGGCACGCCGCTCGCTGACGTCCGCCGCGCGATCGAGTCGGGCATCGCCAAGGTCAACATCGCGACCGAGTTTCTCGACGGCTACATCAAGTCGACGCTGAAGGTCTTTGGCGACCTCAACGGCGCGTTCGTGCCGCCGGACAAGCTCGCCGACCCCATCGTCGACGCCTGCGCCGCGCATGTGCAACGGCTCATCAGGTTCTTCGCCGGACGATAAGAGTAAAAGAGAGGAGATACGCTCATGAAAACGACTGCAACCTCGACGGACGAACATCAGCTCTGCAAATGCAAATGGCTGCCGGATCCAGCGGAATACCCCCAAAGCCGGCTCTTCTCGCTGGATGCGCTCAGAGGCCTCGACATGCTGCTGCTGACCGTTCTGGGGCCATTGATCACGACGATGCAGTCCTCGTGGCACTGCTTTCCTGCCGCCTTCATGGGTCAATTCAAGCATGGTTGGGAATGCTTCACGCTCTGGGACATCATCATGCCGCTCTTCATCTTCATGTGCGGCGCGGCGATGCCGTTTGCGCTCGGCCGAAGGCTCAAGGATGGCCAGGGCGTATTCTGGCGACATGTCCTCTGGCGGGTGGTCCTGCTCTGGGTGCTGGGTGGACTCGTCCAGGGCAACTGGGCGTCGCTCGATCCACAGCGGTTCTCGCCGTTCTCCAACACACTGCAGTCGATTGCGATCGGCTATCTGGTAGTGGCCATGGTGATGTCGTTCCATTCGCGCGTGCTGGCCATCGTCGCGCCGATCTTGCTGGCTCTCGGCTACACCGTCGTGCTGGCGGTGGGCGGATACGGTGAGTGGAACAACCCTGCCTACCGGGTCGATCAGGCGATCTTCCGCGCCATGATGCCGGCGGACAACATTTGGATAACCAAGCCCAACCACTACACATGGTTCCTCACGTCGGCGATGTTCGCGGTGATGACCTTCGCCGGGTATCATACGACGCTGATTCTGACCAAGGACCGCGGCAAGTGGCAGCGGGCCAGTCAATTGTTCGCTTACGGAGCGGGGTTGTTGACGATAGGCTTCGTGAGCGAAATCTGGGTGCCCTGCATCAAGCCGATCTATACGCTCTCGTTCACCGCGCAGGCGATGGGGTGGTGCGTGCTTGCGCTCGATGCGCTTTACGTCATCAACGACATCTGGATGGTGCGGAGGGGATTCTCGCTCGTGCTGCTGTTCGGACAATGCGCGCTCACGGCCTACTTCGTCTCGCACTTCTTCAGGAAGCTGCTCTCCCACATGGCCGAGCTGGTGGCGAATCTGCCGTCCGGCGTCCCCGCGACCGATTTTGTGGTCAAGTTCATCTTCGTGCTGGAACTGATAGCCGTCATGGCGTTCTGGCGTCGCTTCCGAAATGAGTGGCGATAGACGCTGCGAACATCGCTAAACATCAAGGACGGCAATATATGAGAAGCATTGAATGCAAGACCATCAAACTTGTGTCACTTTCTCTTTCGGCGCTGGTGTCTGCGGCCTCGTCCGCCGCAGAGTTGAATCTGAACGGGTCCTGGGAGTTCCGGTTCGAAGAGGGCAAGTCGATTGCGCAAGTGGATGACACCGCTTTCGCGGCAACGGAGACGATTGCCGTCCCCGGATGCTACGACATGCTGCCCGCCTACCTCTGCAAGCGCGGCACGGGGCTCTACCGCCGAACGTTCGAGCTGGACGCGCCTGTCGACAACGCCTGGCTCGTCATTGACGGCATGGGGCTCACCGGGAAGTTCATGATCGACGGCAGGGATCTCGGCACCCACCCATATCCCTATGCTCGCCTCGAACTCGAGACGGGGCCGCTCACGGCGAGCACCCACACGGTCTTCGCCGCACTTGACAACCGTTTCGACTGGGAGACACAGAAACTCGCGCGCCCGTATTACGACTTCTATCTTTTCGGCGGGTTCTACCATGGCGTTTCGCTCAGCCTCGACAACCGCAAGCTCCGCATTCGCACGCGCGACTATCGCACGGGCACGGTCGAGATTGAGGCGGTCGGCTTCGGCCGACGCGAACTCCATGGGACACTCGTCTTCGACGGAACGAACCGAATGGAGACGGCGTTTCGCGACTGCCGGGCCACCGTGCGGGTTCCGGCCTTCAGGCTCTGGTCGCCCGAAAACCCCAAACTTCATACGGTCCGGTTCGTCTCCGATGATCTCCGACCCTCTAGGGCATTTCGCTTCGGCATCCGCGAGATCAAGGCGGAAGCGCGCCGTCTCTGGCTGAACGGGAAACCTCTCTATCTGAAGGGCGCGAACCGGCACGAGTCGCACCCGACCTTTGGCGCGGCAACGCCTGAGACGCTGATGCTGACCGACATCCAGAATCTCAAGTCGCTAGGCGGCAACTTCTTCCGCGGCAGCCATTATCAGCAGGCCCAGCGCTTTCTCGACCTGTGTGACGAGCAGGGAGTGCTCGTGTGGGAGGAATCGCTGGGCTGGGGCAACGGCAGCCATTCGGCGATGGCGAAATGCGAGCTCACGAACGAGACGTTCCGTGCGCAGCAGATCCATGAGACGCGCGAGATGGTGCGGGCGAGCTTCAATCATCCTTCCGTCATCATCTTCGCGTTCATGAACGAGTTCGCGAGCGGCTCGCCGGCCGGCAAGTCGCTCGCCGACCAGCTGATCGAGACGATTCACGCGGAGGACTCCGGTCGGCTCGTGACCTTCGCCTGCAGTCACATCAACAATGATGTCTCGAACGAGAACACCGATCTTGTCGCCTTCAACACCTATCCGGGCTGGATCGGAACGGATGCCGGAACGCCGGCGAACCTGCGGCGGCTCATCTCCGAACGTGTGAAGAATGTCGTCGACCGTTTCCGCGGACTCTATCCGGAGAAGCCGATCATCGTGTCCGAGATGGGCACCTGCGGCGTCTACGGACATCATGACCCAGCTGGCGCGCAATGGACCGAGGAGTTCGAGGCCGAGTATGTCGGAGACGTGATCGACACCGTCTTCGCCAACCCAGAGATCTGCGGGATCGCCATCTGGCAGTTCACTGACGCACGCAGCTATCACCGCGGCGGGGCGACGATCCGTTCCAAGCCATTCGCCGAGAATCTCGCCGGTCTCTACGACGGCTATCGTCGTGCGAAGGCCGTCGTTCCCGTCGTTCAGGAGAAATTCAGGAGGAAACATGAAAGATAATCTGCAGATGGTCGGGACAGACGACCGCCGTGATGCGGTTTACAAGTGGGTGCTGCTGGGGCTCCTCGCCGTGACCTATTTCCTGATGCACTCCTCGCGTCAGGTGTTCAATGCCTCGCTGCCGCAGATCAAGGCCGATCTTGCGGGGAATGGCGCGTCTGACGCGCAGCTCGGACTCTCGCGCACGATCTTCCTTTTCGCCTACGGCTGCATGGTGCCGTTCGCGGGATTGGCGGCGGACTTCTTCCGCCGCAAGTGGGTGGTCGTGATCGGCACGCTCTTCTTCTCGACAAGCGTGTTCTTCACGGGCTTCGCCGACTCGATGCTGATGTTCTTCATCCTCTACGGGCTCATGAACGGCATCGGCCAGTGCATGATCCCCGGGCCGGCCTCGTCGCTCATCGCCCAGTTCCACACCGAGACGCGATCGACGGCGCTCTCCATCTACCAGAGCGCCCTCTATGTGGGGGTGCTGGTCTCGAGCGTCGTTGCCGGCTGGCTGGGAGGCTCATCCATGGGAGGTTGGCGAATCGCGTTCTGGACGTTCGGCGGCGTCGCGGCGGTCTGGGTGTTGCTGTTGGCCATCTTCCTCAAGAACACTCCCGCCCTGCAGACGAATGCATCCTCTTCGGACAGGCCCCGCTTCGGAGAGGCGCTTCTCGCGTTCTTCTCGAAGCCTTCGGCGTTGCTGCTGACGTTCGCGTTCGGCATGCTCGTCTTCGGATCGAACTGCTTCCGCACCTGGATGCCGGCGTTCATGCAGGAGAAGGCCGAGTGGGGGCTCACGCCGGGGTCGGCGGCGTTCCATGCGGTCTTCTGGTTCTACGTCGGCAGCTTCATCGGCATCGCCGTCGGGGCGCGAATGTCAGATCGTCTATCCCGCGTGCGGCCCGGCATTCGCCTCTCGATCATGGCTATCGGGCTGGCGCTATCGGCGCCGACGATGGCGGGCATGGTAATGGTGCCGACGCTGTCGCTGAGCTGCATCATGATGTTCCTCTTCGGCCTGGGCGGAGGCTTCTTCGACTGCAACCTCTACGCAGGGCTCTTTGATGTCGTCGCGCCGCGTTTCCGCTCCGCCGCGATGGGTTTCTACCTGTGCGGGGCGTTCTTCCTCGGCTGTCCGGCGACATGGGCGCTGGGCAGGGTTGGCGAGTGCTTCTCCCTCCAGTTTGATCGGGCGACCGCTCTCCAGTACGGCATGACGATCTTCGCGTGCACCTACGCGCTCGGGGCCATCGCGATCTTCCTCGCTCGCGCCGTCTTCTACCACCGCGACGCCGTCGAATGAGTTGCTGTGCCTAGACACTCAGTATGTGCGTACAGCCGACATTTAGGATATGCAAATGTGACGGAAATTGTGATATACTATCAACACCATGAAAAAGCAAGTCAAGATCGGACTCATCGGATTCGGGTTCATGGGCACTACCCATTGGGGCGTGTACAAGGGCCTTTCACACGCGAAAGTCGTCGCGCTCGCCGACGTCGATGTCGCGAAACGACGCGGTGACGTGTCGAAAGTCGTCGGCAACATCGGCGGCGGAGACAACTCCAAGCCGATCGACCTGACCGGCGTTGCCGTGTATGATGACGCGTTGCGGCTCATCAAGGAGGCGGACGTGGATGTGATCGACATCTGCGTGCCGACGCCCTGGCATGCCGAGCTCGTCCTGGCAGCCCTCAAGGCCGGTCGCCATGTCTTCTGCGAGAAGCCGCTCTGCCGCACGCTCGCCGAGTCCCGTCGCATTGCCGCTGCCGTCCGCCGGTCGGATCGGTTCCTCAACGTCGGCCTGTGCGTCCGCGCCTGGCCCGAGTACCGTCATGCACATGAGTACTTCGCGAGCGGAAAGGCCGGTCGGATGCTTTCCGCGACATTCAAGCGCATCTCCCCGAGTATCGACGGCAACTCCTGGCGAAACTGGTACAAGGACGGACGGCTTTCCGGAGGCGCGCTACTCGACCTCCATATCCATGACACCGATGAGGTGAACTACTTCTTCGGACTGCCGAAGACCGTCAACTCCGTCGGCGCGAAAGTCGGTCCCGGCGATTGCATCGACCATGTGGTGACAACCTACGACTATGGCGACGGACGGTTCGTCATGGCCGAGGGCGGCTGGGAACAGGCCAAGGGCGCCACATTCGAGATGAGCTTCACCATCGTCTGTGAGAAGGCGACTCTGAAACTCGACGGCTCGGGCTATCACATCTTCCCGCAGAAAGGCAAGCCCATAACACCCAAGCTCGATACGAAGGTCGGCGCGACCGGCTGGCATCAGGAACTCGATTACTTCATCGACTGCGTGCGCAAGGGCGTCCGACCTGATCGCTACCAGACGATCGATTCCGTTCTCGACACCATGCGGCTCATCTTTGCCGAGGAGCGTTCGGTTCTCACTGGAAAGAAGACAAGGGTCGCCTGAAGGAGTCCGTAACCATGTACCGTGCTCTCAACTACTGGGTCTTCGGCGGATTCGGACCGAACCGAACGCCATTCGAGTTCATTGACTTCGCGCGCGACCAGGGGCTCGATGGCGTCGAGCTCACGTTTGGCGACTGCCTGTCCGAATCCATCGACGAAGCCGAGTGCCGGCGGATTGCCGATTACGCGAAGGAGCGCGGAATCGGACTGCGGACGTTGGCGACTGGGCATTACGGCGCGGAGTCGCTCGGCGCCGCAGACGAGGCGGAGCGCAATCGCGCCGTCGCGTTCACGCGCGCCTACATCCGGGTTGCCTCGTGGATCGGCGCCCGGACAATTCTGGTCGTACCCGGCTCGACTGCCGTCGCGTGGGATCCGTCCCGCCCTGTCGTCCCCTACGGGCGATGCTGGGAGCAGTCGGTGAAATCCATCCGCGAGCTGCTACCTTTGGCCGAGGAACTGGGCGTGACACTGGCGCTGGAGAACGTCTGGATGCGCTTCCTCATCTCCCCGATGGAGTGGAAGCTGTTCCTCGATCAGTTCGATTCGGATCGCATCGGCATGTATCTCGATGTCGGAAACTGCCAGCTCTACGTTCCTGCGCGGGACTACGTCGAGGTGCTCGGCACGCGCATCAAGGCCGTCCACATCAAGAATTGGAATGGCACCGACTGCGGCGGTGGACTGCACGGCTTCGGCGATTCCCTTCTCGAGGGGGATGTCGACTATCGTGCCACGTTCTCGGCGCTTGATCGCATCGGCTATGACGCGACCTTCACCGCGGAGATGATTCCGTTCTCTCGCCTTCCGGATCTCGTCCTGCCCGACCCTGTCCTCGCCGAGAAGGTCTGCGCCGAGCTTCGGCAACTTCCGCAGGCCTGATGACAGCCATGAAATCCACTCCACAGGGGAACTCCATGAACATGCGGCAGATTCAATGTCGGAAGGGGATGTCCCACGCGATCATGGCGCTCTACACGTGCCTTGCCGTGTTTGCCGCAGTGGGAGGTGACAACACGCGCGATGCGCTCAAGAGTCTTGAGCGCGATATCAAGAAGCGTGTCACCACACTCGATCTCGCCCGTGCGCGGCCCTACAAGGGGGGCTTCCAGGTGGATGGTCCGGAGGTCTTTGTCGATACCGGCACAAACGGCATAGCCGGCGCCAACTGGAGCGTCCCCGTCAGGCAGACGAGGGCGCTGCCTTTGTGGATTTCCGCTTCAGGCCGCGTGCTCAAGACGATTGGCGGCGGAGAGGTGTGCATCTATGTCGATGTCACCTATGTCGATGGCGGACATCTCTGGGGGCAGAAGGCCTTCTTCACCTCTCGTCCGAGCGAGGAATGGTTCCGCCGCACTGTTCAGCTGATTCCGGATCGGCCAGTCAGTTCCATTTCCGTCTATCTCATGGCGCGTAACGGCAAGGGACAGGTCGTGCGTTTCCGCGACCCGCGGGTCGAGGTGGCCGACACTGCTGATGAGATGATGATCTTCGATACGGTCCCGGTCGTCGTAACCGAACCGATACGGCAACCAGGTTTTCTCGTGCGTGATGTGGCAGCTCGGGACGGATTCTGCCGCATTTCGGAAGGGGCCAAGGGGCTGACACTCACCGATCGTGTTACACGCCGTTCGGAGGCCGTATTCCATGATGTCACGCTCTCCGACACTCGCGGTGGGGACCGGGCGGTGACGCTCGTCTGGGCCCAGCCCATTACGATTGACACCAGTGCAAGGTGGTTTGACTCTCCCCGCTCTGAACGCTCGTTCGCCGATGCGAAAGGGGAGTTCTACGAGATGCAGCCATCCACAGCCGGAAGGGGGGGGTACTCGCGATGGCCTTTTATCGCCCTCTCGACGGGCGGACGTGGAGTGGCGATCGGCATCGACCCGAGGTTGCTGGGATTCTTCCGCCTTGGTGCGAACCCGTCACTTTCGCTGGCTTACATCTCCTACGACATGGCGCTCGTTCCCGAGAAGCGCACGGCCCGTATGGGGTTCGTGACCTTTTCCTTCGACGCACGCGACGGCTGGCGCGGCGCTCTTGAAGCCTACCAGCGGCTCTTCCCCGACCTCAACGCCGTTCTGCAGCGCCATCAAGGCAACTGGATGGCGTTCCGCAAGATCAGTTCAGTTCAGGGCTGGGAGGACTTCGGTTTCGCCATCAAGGAAGGTCATGACGAAATCGCCTGGGACGATGCCCATGGCATCACCACCTTCCGCTATACCGAGCCCTCCACATGGTGGATGAGCCTTCGCGGAAAAGACGACAAGGGGCAGCCGACGATGGACCAGTGCGTTGAACGCGCCAAGGCGCTCGCCGCAGGTGCGGATCCACGTCGAATCGGTTATGCGAAGGCGTGGAAGACCTGTGCGATTAAGGATGAGGACGGCAACTGGTGCGGGCGAATTCTTGACACGCCCTGGTGCAACGGTATCGTCTGGAACCTCAACTGCGCGCCCGGGCTCGGTCCCGACTGCGAGTTCGAGGCCAAACTTGGCGAACCGGAGTTCTCGCGCCGCTACGTCGGCAAGTTTCCAGAGGGGCTTGACGGCGAATACATAGACTCCTCGGAGATGTATGTCACCGCCGAGCTCGACTTCAACCGGGCCAATTTCGCCGGCATGTCGACACCTCTCGTCTTCGCCAGCGGAAGCCTTCGTCCCGCCGTCTTCAAGGGGATGATGAGCTATGAGTACGCTCGCGCCATTCATGCCAAGGTGCGCGCACTCGGCCGTCGTGTGATGGCGAACTCGACGCCGCATCGATGGTGCTGGCTCGCGCCATTTCTTGATGTTCTTGGCACCGAGACGAACTGGCACCCCAACGAGGGGGTGTGGAAACCGATCGGCGACCGGGAGATGATGTATTTCCGTACGCTATGCGGAGGCAAGCCGTTCTGCTTCCTGCAGAACACCGATTTCAACACCTTCACCTACGAAATGTGCGAGCGATATATGCAGCGTTCACTCGCCTATGGGATGTACCCGAGCTTTTTCTCGCCTGCCGCGTCCTCGTCGTCGCATTATTTCTCGACACCGTCATACTACAACAGGGACCGTCCGCTCTTCAAGAAATACCTTCCGCTCTGCCGTCTCGTCGGCGAGGCGGGATGGCGTGCCGTGAATCGTCTCAGCGCGACAGATGATGAGCAGGTGATCACCGAGCAGTTCGGCGATGATTTCGCGACGGTCTTCAATCTCTCGGCTGCCGAGCGCCGAGTCCGTGTGCGCTCCCTGCAGGGACGCGCGGCGGATGAGCTGGTCGCGGGCGGCGAATGGTGTTTTACTTATGGTGTCGAAACGGTCACGCTCCCGCCTGAGACCGTGCGCGTACTCCGCTTCCGCCACTAGTTCCGCTTCAGGAAAGACTAGGAGCTTACTCAAGCGGAATGCTCCATTCGGAGCTGGTTCCCTTGACCTCGACGGGGATTGTATAGGTCTCCTGACGTTGTTGCGGTATGTTCTGTTTCGCTTCCGGCTTGGCAGGTTGTGATGCAGGAGCAGACTCAGAAATCGTCGCTGTCTGCTGTTGCCTGGGCCTCGTGACAGACGCAGGAGAAGAAGCCCTTGAAGACTGGTTGCGAATCTTCTTGCGTTGACGCGGCATCTCGTCATCCGTGTCAAAATACTCAATTGCCCCCATGTCATCCAGCGCGTCGTCAGAAGGGGACTGCGACTTAGGCTTCTTTTTCTGCTCGTAGAGCTCCGGATAATGCTTGCGTCGATAGGCCTCGAGCTCGGCCTGGCGCTGCTTCTCCTTGGCTTCTGCGGTAACCTTCCGCTCGGCCTCAAGTTGGGCCTTGAGACGAGCGATTTCCTTCTCCTGCGCCGTCGGTCCCTTCGGCTTTGCGGCCGCGGCTGCGGCAGCCGCTGCTGCTGCCGCAGCGGCCTGTTGCTGCCGCCGTCTCTCGGCTTCAGCCGCCTCGGCGGCCTTGGCAGCTGCCTCGGCTGCCGCTTTTTCAGACTTAGCGGCGCGCTCTTCGATTTGCTTTTGGATCTCTGCAAGTTTAGTTGTCAGTGCCAGAAGAGCTGAATTGTCCTGGGGCTGGGGCGATTGGACGACGACAGCCGAGCCGGATGGCCTATGGTCGCGTTCCTTCATCGCGAATTCAATCAGCCTGTCATTTAGCGCCTGGTTGCGTGCGCTGACGTTGACAAGCAGAACGACGAACACGCCGATGACGACAATCATCAGGAATCCGAAGAAGGCACACAGCATCAGCATTCGCTTACGTGCCTTGGCTTGCTCAGAGTCAATGTACTGTTGAAATGCCTTGAGGACGGGAAAGTCATCCATGGCGTCATCCTGTCCGTAGACGCTAACGGCGTTTTGCGGCGTAGCTGGTGGTATGTTCATGGGCAAGAGCCTTGAATGGTTTGCTTCTTCGTATAAGAGCGATTATGTAAACTTCGGTTATTGGCCTGTAAATACGTAGTAGTTTATAACATTTGCGTCCTTAAGACGGGACATCGCGGAGGTAACGCGCGCAACAGTATCGGTGGAGCTGGCAAAGATGAAACAGGTATCGACACGTTCATGCTTGATAGCATCTTCAAAGGGAATCTCTTTAGGCGTGAGCTTCGGGTCATTTCCTTCAACTGTCCAATCCTCCTCGATGAAGACGAGCTTATCCGGGGTGCCGTTCGAACCGAGCGTCAGCTCGAATGGTTGCTGGAGCCGATCCTTCCTCTCCAGCCATTTGATGAGGGGTGTGAAGGCGCGATAGAAGATGTTGCTGGATCCATTGATCTTGACCCGAGCCGAATCGATGGATGAGAGGACGCTCGAGAGTGCCGTTGCCTCGTGAACGGTCAGCGCACCGTCAAAGGCGATGAGGGCATCCAACTCCCCCTTCTCAGATTCAACCTTGAGTCGCTTGATGATTTCCGGTGAATTTCCTGGTTTAGCTGTGAGGACAATCGAATGCGGCATCGTACTCGCGTCCCAGGAAATCGTGAAAGAGACGCGTTCGCCCTTCTTTAGCTTCCTGGCGGCGGTAAAGGCGCCATAGACCGCCCCCTGATCGAAAATGCCGTTGTAGACAATCGGGGATTGGGCTATTGTGTAGTTCGCCCAGACGGAGGCGGGCATCTCAGCAGTCGCCTCGCATGCTCCTTTCGCATCACGTGTGCCACCTGTATAGATCGGAATCGCGGGGGGAAGCCCTTCAGGCATCTTTCCCGCTACGAACTGACCGATTGCAGGTGAAATCGTCAAATGGCATCCAACTGGCCAGAGACGGCAGCTAGACGTATCGACAGGTCGCCCGCGCGGCAACCCCGCCTTCTCTAGGCCATTACAGAAATCGTCGACGGAACCGTCAAGAAGGAACATCGACTCATAATCGCGGTCGGAGTTGGCGCCGGCGAAGATGAACTCGATTGGCGTGCCCTTCTCAACGCCCGTGGCTGTGGCCGTGAACGTATAGGCCGCTGCGAGAAACAATCCGGCGAACGTCATCTGAAACTCTCCATGACGCGCTTGAAACCGTCTGCACTGCGGGCGATGATGCGCTCGTCGACGCTGCAGGAGAGCCTCACGTAACCGGCGAAGCCAAACCCCTTCCCGGGCACGACGAGGATGCGTTCCTTCAGAAGAGCGTCCACGAATACGGCATCGTCCTCGACTGGACTCTTCGCAAAGAAGTAGAAGGCCCCTTTTGGCATCCCGAACTCGACGCCGGCGTCGGAAAGTACCTTTGCCATCAGCTTGCGCCTCCGGTCATAGATGTCGAGATCGACCGTTTCGTCAATGAGCGCTGCGGCGAGGCGCTGCCCGATGACCGGAGCGTTGACAAAGCCAAGCGTGCGGTTCGTGAGCGTCACGGCCGCGATGAGCGTGGCCTGGTCGGGCATGTCGGGATTGACGACGAAATAGCCGATGCGCTCCCCGGCGAGGGAAAGCGTCTTCGAGAACGAACCGAGGACGCACGCGAAACGCGTGAGAGGTAATGCGGGCGGCACCATGACGTCATCATAGGCGAAGGCCCGGTACGGCTCGTCGCAGAGGAGGAAGAGCGGACGCTCACGCGAAACGTTGACCTTCTCGACAAGCGCGGCGAGGGAGGCCATCGTTTCGGCGGAGTAGATGCATCCCGTTGGATTGTTTGGCGAGTTGACGATGATTGCACGGGTTCGTGGCGTGATCTCCGCGGCAATGGCGCCAATGTCAGGCCTGAAGTCAGGTGGAATGGATCTGACCGGTTTCAGCACCCCGCCGAAGTGTCCACAGTAGGCCCCATACTCGACAAAGTACGGCGCCGGGGTGATGACCTCGTCTCCGGGCTCGATGACGGCGCGGAAGAATGCGACGAGCGCACCTGCCGCACCGACGGTCATGACGACGTCCTTGCCGGCGAGAGGAACGCCCTGCTGTTTCGCAAGATGACGCGCAAGGGTCTCGCGAACGGCTGGAATCCCCGAATTGGGGCAGTAGCCAAGCCCCAGCGGCTTCACGGCGTTGTCGGCGATCTCGCGCAGGGCGGCGGCCGTCGCGGAAGGCGGCGGCACGTCCGGGTTGCCGAGCGAGAAGTCGCAGACGGCGTCCTCACCGAACTCGCGCTTGAGCTCCAGCCCCTTCTCGAACATCTTCCGGATCCAGCTGGAAGATGCCATTGACTTGGCGATTGCCGGTGTGACCGTCATCATCGTCGTCACTCCTCCGTCTCGAACTTGATGTCAGGGAATATCTTCTGGGCAATCTTCAGGTATTCCGGAAACTCCTTGACGGACTGTTTGGCGCAGAACTCGGCGCGCTCGATTGCTCCGTTCACCTCGGCGCAGACGAGCTGCAGGGTGAGTGCCGCGCCGGTCATCGCATCCGTCCAGTCCTTGAGGCTGAGCTTGTGCCGAGAGGTGGGCTGGCGGGCATTCACGATGTACTGATTAAGAATCTCATTGAGGTTGCCGGGATATTCCTTGTAGAACTTCTGCCAGGGTATCTTGAAACGCGTCTTGCCATCAGCCCTGACGAGGGAAATCTCGCGTTCGTTGACGGCAGTGACCTTGCACCCCCTCAGCTTGCCCTTGAAGACATGCCCGGGCAAGGACTTGATGAAGATGTCGTGGACCTTCTTCATGTCGTCGACCTTGCGGATCTCGATGTCCGCCGCGATCTGCCCTTCCGCCGTGGTGAACTCAGACTTGGCGTTCTCTAACTGACGCCGGGCGTTCTTCCAGTCGAGCTGACGGAAGCACCCCTGCGCAGTGATCATCTCGAACTTGGACTGAATCGCGGCGGACTCCTCCTCGATCTTGGCCTTCTTCTCGGCCTCGAGCTTTTCGAGACGCTCCTTTTCCGCGGCGGCGGCGGCCTCGGCCTTCGCCTTACGCTCTGCCTCAAGCTTCTCGATGCGAAGACGCTTGATGGTCTGCTTGACGATAGACTCGCCTTTTGTCCGGATGAAGGTGATGCCCTTCCTGACGTTCTCGACGTCCTTCGAGATCTTCACCTGCTCGAACAGGTCGACGAGTATGCGGGAGAGCTCGGCGAGCTTCTCCATGTTGGCGCGGGTCTTCTCGGTGATCGCATCCGCCTCTGCGGCACGCTTGACGATCTGCCGGACGGCATGGCGAAGGCGCACGGCACTCGCCTGGCAGCCATAGGCTCGCTCCCAGAGTTCGTTCATGGCAATGACGGCCTGGGGCAGCTGCTCGGCGTGCTTCCCCTCCTTCGTGTCCTCTTTCTTTGCCTCCCCTTTTTTCGCATCGGGCTGCTTCGACTCCTCCTTCTTGTCGTCGCCCTTCTTCGCCTCCGTCTTGGACTTGGCGTCCTTGGCGGGGGCTGCTGGCTGCGCAGCCGCGACAGGTGCCGCGTTGGAGGCGGCCTGCGCGACCGCAACGGCTGGAGCCGCATTCGTGGCCGTCGCAGACGCGGCGTTCGTATTCGCCGGCGCTGCGGTTGCGACAGAAGTCTCATTCGTCGCGGCAATCGCATCAAGCAGTTCCTTCGACGGACCGGGCTTGAGGAGCGCAGCGTGCTCGGGCTGGAGGATCTTCGACAACTCGTCCGTCGGCTTCTGGCACTCGGTGATCGCCTTCGCGGCAAAAGCATCGAACTCATCTGCGAAGTTATTCGCCGCGGTGACCGTACCGTGAATGGCTCCGCGGGCCTTCTCGATACCACCCGTGATCTGCGCCTGCTCCTCGGCGGCACGGGATCGTGCGTCCGCAACCTTATACCAGACGAGACCTCCGATGACACCACCGACGATCAGGATGACGCCGACGATGACGCCCGCGACCTTGAGGCCAAGATTGCCGCCGCCCTCCTCGTCATCCTCGTCCTCATCGGACTTTGCCTTCGCGTTCTCATCCGCCTTGCCTTCGTTGCCCTCCTCGCCGTCGAGCTTCCTGTGGATCGCAGTTGCCCCATGGCGCTTCATCATCATGCGGCGCCCACGGGCCATCGCGACGCGGCGTGCCCCCGTGCCAACGGCCTTCGGGTTCGCGGACTTCGTTTCGGTGGCTGAATCGGGGATCTTCGCGGTGAGTCCGCTGGTAAGCACCTGCTTGAACGCATCAAGAAGCGCCTCGAAGCTCGGATAGCGGTCCTCCTTCTTGAGCTCCAGCATCTTGAGCACGAGCGCATCAATCGCAGGGGTAAGATCGGCCCGGACTTCACTTGGCTTCGCCGGCGGACCGTCGAAGCGCTTCTTCACGACGGCAATCGAGTCATCCCCCTCGAACGGGGCGACGCCGGTCAGCGCGTGATAGAGCGTGCCGCCGAGCGAATACATGTCGGCGCGGAAGTCGATCGGCTCCTTCTTCACCTTCTCGGGAGAGATGTAGTACGGCGTTCCCCAGATCTCGTTCGTATCCTTCTGCATGCCGGCAAGACCGAAGTCGACGAGCTTCGCGTTGCCGTTCGCGTCAAGGAGGATGTTCTCGGGCTTGACGTCGCCGTGAACGCACCCCTGGTCCGTCGCGCACTGGAGCGCCTGGGCGACCTGCTGGCAGATCTTGATGACGCGCGCGACATCCGTCTTGCCGGGATTCGCGTTCATGATCGAGTAGAGGGAGCCGCCGGAGGCGAGCTCCATCGCGATGTAGGGCATGCCGTCGCAGATGCCGTACGAGTAGACCTGCGCGATGTTTGGATGGATGAGTCGCGCGGCGGACTGGGCCTCCTTCTTGAACTTCTCGACGAAATCCGGGTCGGCGCCAAGCTCCTTCGTCATCACCTTCACCGCGACCGGGCGGTC
Organism: uncultured bacterium; assembly: GCA_902773015.1. Taxonomy (GTDB): domain Bacteria; phylum Verrucomicrobiota; class Kiritimatiellia; order RFP12; family UBA1067; genus UBA1067. Next base: position 3,062 of record CACYCW010000008.1, on the reverse strand, counting down.
GAGCATCTTGTCCCGCCCCATGTAGACGCCACCCATGCCGCCGGCCCCGAGCTCGCGCTCGAGAAGGAAGTTGCCGTTTTCGCCGAATGCACAGGGCGTCTGAATCAGTTGCTCGCTCATCGTATGATCCTCCATCCGTTAAAGGGCCAGAACACGACTGACGCCCGTCCGCGCAGGTTCTTCGCCGGAACGGGGCCCCAGTAGCGACTGTCAAAGCTGTTGTTGAAGTTGTCGCCGCACGCGAAGTACTCCCCTTCACCCATCGTCACCGTCGTCGGACGCCCCTCCACCGGGTGCTCGAGGGCGTAGGTCTCGCCGGGTCGCGCCTTCATGCGCTTGATGTAGTGGGTCCCCTGCGGGAGCTGGGGGATGCCCGTCGTCGAGAAGATCATGACCTCCTCGTTCTGCGGCTTCACGAAATTCCATCGCCACCGGTTCACGAAGATGAAGTCGCCAGTGGTGATCGCGCCCTTCCAGAGCGTGTCACCGGCCTTGACAAACCGCCCGTGGATCTCGCGACAGGCATCCGTCGGCAGCGACCATGTCTCGTCACTCGTGCCGATCGTGACGGTCGCGAAGCCGTCGTTGCGGGGGGTGCAGCGAATTGTGCCGGTCGTGGGCGCGGTCCAGTCGACGACACGCTCTCCCGTCCAGGCCCACTTGAGGATCGAGAGCGGGAAAGTGTCCCACGCCGTCCGCTCCTTTCCGACCGTGGTGTGATAGCCCCATAGCGTCTCCTGCATGGAGCCCGTGGGGATCTTGAACGGCTCGTAGAAATAAGCGCGAAACGCCATCGCGACCGAAATCGCGACGACCAGCGTGTCGAGCCATTCCTTCCCGTAATCTGTGAAAGTCTTCTTCACGTCCTGTAATTCGGCGCTTCCTTGGTGATCGTGATGTCGTGCGGACGCGCTTCGCGCAGACCCGCCGCGGTGACGCGGTAGAACCGACCCTTCTCCTGGAGCTCGCGGATCGTGCGCGCGCCGCAGTAGCCGAGGGACGCCCTGAGGCCGCCGCAGAACTGGGTCATGATCGACTTGACGTGGCCCGAGTAGGGCACCATGCCCTCGATGCCCTGCGGCACGAGCTCGTCATCGGCCTCGTTGTCCTGGAAGTAGCGCGCACGGGATCCCTTGCCGTTCTTCAGCGCCGCCATCGAACCCATGCCGCGATAGACGACGTACTGGCGTCCGTTCGAGTATATCTTCTCGCCGGGCGACTCCTCGGTCCCCGCGAGCACCGAGCCCAGCATCACCGAGTCCGCGCCGGCGGCAATCGCCTTCGGGACGTCGCCCGAGAGCTTGATGCCTCCGTCGGCGATGACGGCGACCGAGCTTCCCCTCAAGGCCTTCGCGGCGCTGTATACGGCGGTGAGTTGCGGAATGCCGACGCCGCAGACGACACGCGTCGTGCAGATCGACCCCGGGCCGATGCCGACCTTGACGGCGTGCGCACCGGCCTTCGCGAGCGCCTTCGCGGCCTCGCCCGTCGCGATGTTGCCGGCGATCACATCCACCTTCGGGTAGTGGTGCGCGATGTAGCGGGTCATGTCCATGATGCCCTTCGAGTGCCCGTGAGCGGAATCGACGACAACGACATCGACCCCGGCGTCAGCGAGTTTCTCCATGCGCGTGAGATCGCCCTTACCGCCCGAGACCGACGCGGCGACGCGCAGGCGGAACTTGTCGTCGAGATTGTAGGAGCTGTCGGAGTTCTCGACGATGCGGCTCACGTCCGTGAAGCTGTAGAGACCGACTACACGTCCGTTCCTGTCGACCACCGGCAGCTTGCCGATCTTGTTCGCGCGCATGAGCTCGTAGGCCTTCGCGAGCGAGGTGCCAGGCTTCGCCGTCAGGAGGGTCTTCTGCATCACGTCCTTGAGCTTCGCCGCGTTCATCGGGGCGAAGCGCATGTCGGACGAGGTGATCATGCCGACCAGCCGATCCTCGTCGTCGAGGACCGGGAACCCGTTGAACTTGATCTTGCGCTTCGCCTTCTCGCTGCGGAGATACCCGATGTCGTCGTTCTCGTGGAAGCAGACTGGCGCGTCAATTAGCCCGTTCAGGTGCTTCTTCACCTGCCGCACCTGCGCGGCCTGCTCGTCCTCTTCCAGGTTTTTGTGTATGCAGCCGATGCCGCCGGCGAGCGCCATCGCGATCGCCATCGGCGCCTCGGTGACGGTGTCCATCGCCGCGGACATGAACGGCACCTTCATCTTCAGTCGGCTCGTGAGCCGCGTCTCGAGACTCGTGTCCTCGGGAAGGAAATCTGCGTACTGCGTGACGAGCGTCACGTCGTCGTAGGTGAGGCCCTCGTTCGGGAAGGTCCTCATGAATTCGTCCATTTTCTTGTTCATTCGCACTGCGTCCTTTTTTCCCATATTATACGCTTTCAGCACACGAAAATCAATGGGCCGCTGAAGCCGGACGCATCAGGGAACGGGGAAGTTCGCGACGAGCGCCGCCGCCTCGCGCTTCACGCGCTCCTGCACGGCGGTGTCAGCGATGTTGTCGAGGACGTCCGCGATCCACGTGCCGATCCTGATCATCTCCGGCTCGCCCATGCCACGCGTCGTCACCGACGCCGTGCCGACGCGGATGCCCGAGGTGCGGAACGGGCTCTCGGTGTCGAACGGAATCGTGTTCTTGTTGACGATGATGCCGGCCGCGGCCAGGGCCGCTGCCGCGTCCTTGCCCGTCATGCCGCGCGCCTTGACGTCCACCAAGAAGAGGTGGTTGTCAGTGCCGCCGGAGACGATGCGATAGCCGCGGTCCAGGATGGTCTTGCACATGACGGCGCAGTTGCGCACGATGCGCTGCGCGTAGCCCTTCTTCTCGGGCTGCATCCACTCGCGGAAGCAGACGGCCTTCGCGGCGATGATGTTCTCAAGCGGACCGCCCTGCATGCCGGGGAACACGGCCGAGTCGATCGCCTTCGCCCACTTCTCCTTGCAGAGGACGAGGCCGCCGCGCGGGCCGCGCAGCGTCTTGTGCGTGGTGGAGGTCACGAAGTCCGCGTACGGCACGGGACTCTCGTGCGCGCCGCCGGCCACGAGGCCCGCG
>CACYCW010000007.1 GCA_902773015.1 uncultured bacterium | reverse complement strand
GGAACCCTCGACGCGGAAGTAGACATCCTTGAGCCCCGCCTCCTCGCCCGGCTGGCAGTCGTACTCCTCGACCTTCCAGCCCTGGCTTTCGGCGTAGCGCTGATACATGCGGTAGAGCATCGCGACCCAGTCGCAAGCCTCGGTGCCGCCCTGCCCCGCGTGGAGCTTCACGAAGACGTTGCATGGATCGAACTTGCCGCCGAGAAGCGACTGCAGACGCAGCTTGCCGAAGAACTCATCGGCCTTCGCGCACTCCGCGAGCGCATCCGCGAGCGCGGTCTGACGGGAGTTCCCCTCCTCCATCTCGGCCAGTTCGAGCATGACGTCGGCGTCCTCGACCGTCTTGACGAGCGAGTCGTAGGGCATAACATACGCGCGCTCGGCGTTCGTCGCGGCGATCACCTCGCGCGCCTTCGACTGGTTGTTCCAGAAGTCCGCCGAGGCCTGCTGGGCCTCAAGATCGGCGAGACGTGCGCGACGCTCGTCGATCCGGATGTAGTCGGCCATCTCGCCGACCCGACGCTTCAGGTCCGCAATTCTCTGCCGGACCTCCTCAAGCTCCAGCAGTTTCGCCTGGTTGCCGTCTGCCATTCCCTACAGTGCCACCAGCTCACTTGGCCTTCGCCTCGGCCTCGAAGTCGGGGCGCTTGCCCCGGTACCACCAGTACATGATCGGGGTGGCGATGAAGACCGACGAGAAAGTGCCCGCGATGACGCCGAAGAGCATGATGAGCGCGAAGTCGAAGATCGAGCCGTCGCCGAACGCGAAGAGCGCGAGCACCGCGAAGAACGTCGTCACCGAGGTGATGACCGTCCGCGAGAGGCAGGCGTTGACCGCCTTGTTGCAGAGTTCCGCGAATGCAAGCTTCTTGTCGTGACGCAGCATCTCGCGGATGCGGTCGAAGACGACGACCGTGTCGTTCACCGAGTAGCCGATGATAGTCAGGAGCGCCGTGATGACGATGAGCGAGACCTGCCGCCCGCAGAGCGAGAAGAGGCCGAGCGAGATGAGCGCATCGTGCGCGAGCGCGACAAGCGCGCCGATGCCGAAGCCGGCCTGGAAGCGGAAGCCGACGTAGACGAGAATCGCGAGGAGCGAGAACAGCACGGCGTAGGTGCCGGAACGCTTCAGGTCGGCGCCGACCATCGAACCAACCTCGTCGACCGACGCGGGCTTGAACTCCGACTTCGGGAACCTCGCCTGCAGGAGCTTCGTCACGTGTGCGCCCACGTCCTTGCCCTCGAGGGCCTGGCCCTTCTTGGTCTCGGCCGTCTCGCCCGTCTTGACGAGCAGTGTCGCGTCGCCGACACCCTCCTGGTACTGGATGACCGTCGCATTGTCGAACGCATCGAGGCACGAACGGATCTCGGCCACCGTCGGCCGCGCGTCCTGCTTCAGGTTGTAGACGATCGAGGTGCCGCCAGTGAGGTCGACCGAGAGCACGTCCGCCTTGTTGTTCGCGAGGCGGATGAAGAAGATGGCGATGGTGATCGCGATGATCGCGAACGCGCCAATGACGGTCGCCTTCGTCAGGCGCATGAAGTCGAAGTTCGGCTTCTTGAAGATCTGAAGCATCTTGAACGGCTTCGTGCGGTTCGGGTCTACGCAGTGGTCGAAGACGAGTCGCGTCACGACGACCGCCGTGAACATGGAGATCACGACGCCGGCGGTGAGGGTGATCGCGAAGCCGCGCACCGGGCCGGTGCCCACCACGAAGAGGATGACGCCCGTGATGATCGTCGTCAGGTTCGAGTCGAAGATCGCGGTGAACGCGCGGCCGTAGCCGTTGCGGATCGCCTCGCCCGCGGCCTTGTTGGCCTGGAACTCCTCGCGGATGCGCTCGAAGATGAGCACGTTCGCGTCAACCGCCATGCCGAGCGACAGGACGAGGCCGGCGATGCCGGGCATCGTGAGGACCGGCAGCTGCATCGAACCGCCACCGCCCATCGACGGGTCGTGCGCGAAGACACCGAGGATGTTCGCCACGATGACGAGCGCCGTCGGCAGGAGCGCGATGTCAAGGAAGAGCGCGATGTCGGCGACAAGACCCGACCGCCAGTAGTAAATGAACATGAAGATCGCGATCAGCACGAAACCGAGTATCGCCGCGGTCTTGCCCGCCGCGATCGCGTCCTCGCCGACCGTCGGCGCGACCGTCGTCTCCGCGAGAATCCGCATCGGGGCCGGCAGCGCGCCGGCGTTCAGCTCGTCCGCAAGCTTCTTCGCGCTCTGCGGATCGAACCTCCCGGTGATCTCGCCCTGCGAGCCGATCTCGGAATTGATGACCGGCGCGGAGATCAGCGTTCCGTCGAGGATGATCGCGAGCTGGCGACCGCGGTCCGTCGGATTCTTCGGCCCGTGCGCCTTGTAGTTGCGCGTCAGAGTTGAGAACTTGCGCCCGCCCTCGGAGGTCAGGCGAAAGCCAATCGAGAGACCGCCCGCCGTCGGGTCGCGCTGCACTGCCGCGGACTCGAGGTCCTCGCCCGTCACGCGCGGCTCCGTGGAGCGCGCGACGTAATTCGGCGAGTAGGTGCCATCGCCGTTGTCCTCGAGCATGAAGCTGTAGCGCGCATCGGGGGCCTCGAACGCCGCGAGCCGCGCCGCGTAGCCGGGCCGCTGAGAGATCTCTCCCCAGTTCTCGAGCCGGGCGTAGCCGTTGCCGGACTTCTTGTAGCCCTCCGGCGCGACGTCCTTCGCGAGCAGCTTCGAGACAAGCTGGTCGTTCTTCGGGTGCGTCAGGCGGAACTCGAGAAACGCCGCGCTCTGCAGGCTCGCCTTCGCGGCCTTGCGCACCTCGTCGTTCGCACCGGGCAGCTGGACAAGGAGCCGATGGTCCTTCATCCCCTGGATGACCGGCTCGTTCGTGCCCATCGCGTCCACGCGGCGGCGGATGACGGAGATAATGCGGTCGTCGCAGCCGACGAGCGTCTCCTCGATCTTCTTCTGGACTGCACCAGGCGTGTTGGTGATCGCCGGATTCGCCGCGATGATCGTCTCGGCCAGCCGCGCCGTGTCCACGCCCAGCGTGAAAGACGTGCCGCCGTTGAGGTCCAGCCCGAGCCGGATCTTCTCGGAGGGCGGATTGCAGACATAGAAGGAGATCACGGCGATAAGAGCCAGGACCAGCCACTTCCAAATGTTATTGCGGACAACGGTTTCGTTAGCCATTTTCTACTTTATCCTCTTTTCTGAGACATTTGAGTAGGGATTATACCATATTCGCCCCCTCCAAATCAAGGGGGCCGCCCCCATTTCACACCATCGGCTAGCCGTGACAGCGGACCGAGTCGATCGTATTCGCCCCGGTGAGTGCCATCACCAGGCGATCGACGCCCAGCGCGACGCCGGCAGCGGAGCCGATGCACGGCAGCACCGCGAGAAACTCCTCGTCAATCGGATAATCGGCCTCACCAAGCGTCTGCCGCGCCGAGCGTGCCTTCTCGAAGCGCCGCGCCTGCTCCTCGGCATCGCACAGTTCCGTGAAGCAGTTGGCGAGCTCGAGCCCTTCCCAGTAGAACTCCCAGCGCTCGGCGACACCGAGCGGCGAGACCCGGGCAAGCGAGGCCGCCGCGGGAGGGTAGTCCATCAGGAACACCCCACCCCCCTGCGCCCTGATCGCAGGTTCGATCTTCATCGCCATGTCGAAGTCGAAGCGGTCCGCATCCCATTCCGCCCATGGGTCCCACCCCGCATGCCGCACATACGCCTCGCAGACGCCCAGACGCGCGAACGGGCCCTCGAGTCGCCGACAGCCGGGGATGTCCAGCGCCGCGAGGAGATCCTCGAGGTCGCGGGCGATGTCAAGATAGGTGGCGCCACGCCGATACCACTCGAGCATCGAGAACTCGGGACTGTGACGCGAACCGCGCTCGCCTTCCCGGAAGCACGGTCCGATCTGGTAGATGCGCTCCATGCCCTCGGCGAGCAGCTTCTTCATCTGAAGTTCGGGCGAGGCGCGCAGGAATCCGCCACTCGTCACGGGCGGACAGTCGATGTGTTCCTCCGGCGCGGGCGCGGCAATCCGAACGGGCGTCTCGACCTCGATGAACCCGCGCTCGTCGAAGAAGCTTCGCATCCGCCGCATGATCGCGGCGCGCCGCTCAAGCCGCTCGTCCGTCATCGTGCCAATGCTTTAAGCAGTCGCTCCTCCGCCCGCTTGCGGTCGAACGCCCAGTCGACGCTCCATGCGCGGAAGAGACGCCAGCCGAGGCCCGCCAGCACCGACAGACGCAGGACGTCGCGATCCCGAACCGTCCGCTGCGCCGCATACTGCGGCCCATCGCACTCGATGCCGAGGAGAAACCGATCCGGGTTCGCCGGGTCGCGCACGGCGATGTCGACCGGATAGGACGACCGACCGACGTCGAGTTCGTAGTCGTAGCCATTGGCGGCGAGGCACTCGCAGACGAGCCGCTTCACGCCCGTCGCCTCGCGTGCCGCGTCATGCGGCGCGTCGCCCTCGAGATGGCCGGTCTCGGCGTATTCCATGAGCGCCTTCAGGTGCTTCACGCCGACGGAGTTCGTGCGCTCGGCCTGGATGTCGGCGGCATGCACGGAGGCGAAGATCACCACCTGCTCGCGTGCCCGCGTGATCGCGACGTTGAGCCGACGCTCGCCGCCCACGCGATTGACGGGGCCGAAGGACTGGGCGAAGCGGCCTTGTGCGTCCGGTGCATAGGCGATCGAGAACATGACGACGTCGCGCTCGTCGCCCTGCACGTTCTCGAGATTCTTGACGAAGAACGCGTCGGGGCGCGTGTCGTCAAAGAAGTCCGCCGCCCACGACAGGCCCTCGGTCCGACGATCGACTAGGTCCGCGATGAGCCGCTGCTGCGCGACGCTGAAGGTGACGATGCCCCAGCTGCGCTTGCGCTCCGCCGGATCGCCGAGCCGTTCGAAGAGATAGTCCACGATCGCCTCCGCCTCGCGGCGGTTCGTATGCGAGGAATGGTCGTAGAGCGCGCCGTCGACGCTCCGAAAGAAGACGCCGAGACGCCCGTCAGTCACCGCCGCCGGAAACGTGTTGAGGCGACTGTCGTAGTAGAGGCGGTTGCTGAAGGCGATGAGCGAGTCGTGCCGGCTGCGATAGTGCCAGTTCAGGTAGGCCGAGTGCAACCCGTTGGCAAGGCACTCGTCGAGGATGCTCTCGAGATCCTCGGTCGCGGTGTCGTCCTCGCGCTCCTCATCCTTCACATCGCCCTTGACGAAGAAACTGGTCGGGGGCAGCTGCTTCGGGTCGCCGACGACGACCAGCTGCCGGCCGCGCGCGATGACGCCGACGGCGTCCCACACGGTCATCTGCGACGCCTCGTCGAACACGACGAGATCGAAGGGCTCACCATCCGTCGGCAGGTACTGGGCCACCGACAGCGGACTCATCAGGAAGCAGGGCTTCAGGCGCATCGCGAGGCTCTTCGTCTCGGCGAGAAGCCGCCGCGGCGGCATGAAACGCTTTTTCTTCTCGCATTCCCGCCTCAGAATCGCCAGACCGCGCTTCACCTCGGGATCGACCTGCGGCTCGATTCGCTTGCCGTCGGCGGACTTCTGCGCCGGTGGGTGCTCGATCGCCCAAAGACGCTTCGAAAGGGTCGCGACGATGTACTTGCGAACGGAATCGGTGTACTTCTCGTCGATCTCCTTGAAGCGGGCGATCGCCTCCTCCTGCCGCGCCCCCGAGAAGCCGGAAAGGGCCCGCGAACGGGAGACGAGCGCATTGAGCGTCTTCTCCGCACAGCTGTCCTCAAAGACACGAAGCGCCTCGTCGCTCGCGAAGCGCCCGCCCTCAAAGGCCTCGACGAATGCGCGGCAGCCCGCCTTCAAGGCCTTCGCACGGTTGGCCCGGTACGCGAGGACGAGTCGCAATCCGTCCAAGTGGTCCTTCACGCCCTGCATCAAGGCGCGGCGATCCTCGACCGTGCCGCCGAGAACCGGACAGCGGACCGTCCTCTGCAAAAACGACTTCACCTTCTGAAAGATGAGTCGGCAGAAGCGCTTGAAGGGCTGCGGCTCAGCGATGGCTGCAAGAAATGCGTCGGCCTGACTGGCGACACGCTGCTCGAAGTCGGGCGACCAGTCCGCGTCACGGACTGGGGCGAGCGCCCCGAACGCGGCCTTGTCGACGCCGTTCCACTCTTCGGCGAGCGATCGGAGGGCCTCCCCAAGCTCGACAAGACGCTCGTGCGGCGTCGCCGCGGCGTTCAGGGAGACGAGCGCGGCAGCGGCCTGCGGATGAAGCGTCGCGCGGCGAGCGAGGCAGTCGTATGCCGTCAGTCCGTTCGCGCTGGGCATGTGGAGGTCTCGGACGTAGGCGCCGAGCTCGGCGATGGACGCCGCCTCCGACGCGCACGTGCTCGCCCAGTGCGCCGGATTGCGCCCGGCCGTCACCGCGAGCGCCTCCGAGAACTGCCGCATCACGTTCGCCTTGTCCGCCTTGTTCGAGTGCAGCTCGAGGCAGAACGGCGCGAGTCCGCAGGACGAGAGGCGCTTGTAGACGACATCGAGCGCGGCCTTCTTCTCGGAGACGAACAGAACGCGCCGACCGAGCGCGAGATTGTGCGCGATCAGGTTTGTGATCGTCTGGGACTTCCCCGTACCGGGCGGACCGTGCAGCACGAACGACTTGCCGATCGCCGAGTAGATGACCGCCGCGAGCTGGGACGAGTCGGCGCTCAGCGGACAGTGGAGCCGATCCGTATGGACGTGCTTCTCGACTTCCTCGGGCGGAAAGATGCTCACGTGATCATCGTAGAGCCCCGTGCCCTGGGCGAGATGCGCAACGAACGGGTGACGCCGGAAGTCCTCGAAATGATCCGTGAGGTCCTTCCAGATGACGACCTTGGAGAAGGTGAAGATCCCCAGCGCGACACCGGTCGAGAGGAACCACCCGCGACGATCGCGAATGGCATCCGCGAAGCTCTTGTACACCGCGCCGTAGTCGGGATCGCCATCGCCGAAGTCGTTGCCGGCGATGTCCGGTACGGGGATGCCGAACTGGGTGCGCAGCAGCTCGACGAGACAGAAGTTGACGACGGCGTCCTCGTCAGTGCGCATGAGCCTGTATCCAGGCGCGGCGGTCTGACGCATGAGCTGGGCGGGGACGAGCACGAGCGGCGCACGGTGAAGCGCATCGCCGTCCGTTTCCTTCCAGTGGAGAAAACCGATGGCGAGATACAGGGAGTTGACACCCGACTCGTTTACGATCGACCGACTCGTGAGGTAGAGTTCCTTAAGCCGCTTGCGGACCTCCTTCTCCGTGAGGGTCGTCTTAAACGGCAGGTCACCGCCCGTCTCGGGGGGCTCGTAGGGCACGACAGCCGTCCCGCCAACCGGTGCATCCCAGCGCTCCCCTTCCTGCAGTGGCAGGAACTTGGAGGAGTCCCTCGCGTTCAGCAGGGGATTCCGCAATGAAAGGTCCAGAAGCTTCCGCTTCCACTGTTCGACACGTGCCTCAGCCATTTTCCTCTCCTGTATTTTCCCGTCTCCTTACGGGCAGGCGACGACCTTGACGGCGGGGGTGGCGAGGACGGATGGCTTCGTGACGAAAACCATTGCGTTGCCGGGCGGCAGCTCGACCTCGGCCACGGGGCCCGCATTGCTCGCGATCGCGATGCGTCTGCTCGCGGGACGCGCGACGCGAGCGACATGGATCTTCTTCGGCAGCGTCGTCCAACTGCGCGTGTCCGCGCCGGTGACGGATGCCGCCCAGGCGGCGGCCGCGATCTGGGCGGCCCTCAACGCATACTGCGTCCGCCAGTCATTTGTGTTCTCCGCGACGACGCCCAGGGCGACCTGCGTACCGATCTTCACGATCGTGCGCGTGATCTCGCGGGCCAGGGCCCCGCGAAAATAGACGTCGAACTCAAGCTTCATCTTCGCATCCATGTCCACCAGCTCGTTCATCGGTGTCTCGACTCCGTCCGCACGCACCTTCCACCCATCGCCACCCGCCGCGCGATATTCAAGGTATGGAAGCGCCATGCCGGCGTACAGGACATAGCGATTCGCATAGGGAATGAGCACGATCGGCAGGTCAAGGCGCCATTCCTCACGACGCGGTCCGAGCCCGTCCTCGACCCAGATCCAGACCTGATCAGACGGCTTCTCCCCCTTGTCGCACTCGGCGAAGTCCCGGGCGACGATCGCATTGTCCGTGCGGCAGGTCGCGGCGTCCTTGAGGTGGTTGCGCGCGTCATCCCCCTTCAGCCAACGGAAGACGCCCGTCACGTGCGAGATGTAGGGATTCATCCAGTCGATTGGCTGGAGGGTGTCGAGCACCCCGCTCGTCGCCATGTCAAACCCGCACTTCTCCTTGACCTGCACGGCGAAGTCGGCGTCCGCGAACGCCTTGCCCACGGCCTCGCTCTGCTTGGTCTGCGACTGCCCGTCCACACCCTGGCCTTCCTGCTGCTTCGCCTTCCGGTAGGCGGCGACATCCTTTTCCATGCGCTCGCCCGCCGCGACGATGTCCTTGCGCCGTTCGAAAAGCCAGTTCTCCTGGTGCTGGGCGGCGCGGTTCAGTTCCGTTCGAGCGGCGGCGGCGTCACCGGCTGCCGCAAAGTCAATCGCCTTGTACAGGCAGGTGAAGATGCGATCCTGTCCGCCGCCCTCGTAGGGGAATGCCTTGTCGTTCGTCATCATCGCCCACGCGCCCGTCGCGCCGGACGAGAAGACGGACGTGCCGTCATGCCCGATCATCACGTCCTCGGCCCGATCGAACTGGACGACGGCGCTCTCCTTCGCGCCCGCGAGGCGATGGGCTCCGCCGGACATGAGTCGCCACATGAGCTCGTCATTGGCGCCCTCGCTGATCTCCTCATCGGCGACCGCAGCCGCCTTCGCGTAATCCCCCGCCGTGAGACTCGCCTCGTAGTCCTTCATCGGCGAACGGCAACCGCAGATGACAGCAACCCCGCTCGCGAGAACCGCGAGCAGGGGGATATGACAGGATTTCATCGTGATGACCTCCCCGAGATCGACCTCACCAGCCGATGTTGAGGATCGGGAAGGTGATGCCCGAGCCGTTGAAGTTCAGCACACCAATCTGGACGCCGTAGAGCGCATCCGCGACATTCACGAACCCGATCTGCAGACCGCGCATCGTCCCCGCGACGTTGACCGCGCCGGTCTCGAGCCCGGCGGAATCCCTGACGGCATAGTTGCCGAAGAAGTTCGCCGAGATGCCGCCGAATTCCTGCTTCAGGGAGAAGACGCCCGCATCGAGACCGTAGGTGCCGTCATACTCGCCCCAGCCGAGGTTGAGACGGAGTCCGTACACCGAGCACTCGAAGTTCGGGATGCTCCATGGCAGCACGGTGAGCCCGATCGGCAGGGCGTACTGGCGCCAGCCGTAGGCGTTGCCGCCGCCGCGCGCGACGAACGTGATGTCTCGGTCGTTCGCGCCCGTGGCGCGGTCGTTCGCGACTCCCTCACCGGCCTTCCAACCGGCCCCCAGGCAGACGGTCGTGGCCGCCGCGAAAACGATTGTGATGAGTTTCTTCATAATCGACTCTCCCTGTAGACTCGCCTTCAGATCAGAACGGCGCCACCACGCCACCAGTGCCGTTGCCGCGGATGGTGGTGGTCGGCGGCTCGACTGGTGCCGGTGCCGCCGCCGGCGCCTTCGGGCGGCGCAAGCGCGACCCGACGACCATCTTCTGCGCATCGCCGCCGAGGACCTTCGCATAGCTCATCTTCTCCGTCACGCGAACGATCTGCACGTCGCCGACGGCCTCCTCGACCTCATCGAGAACCTCGCCAGTGCGCGTGTCCTTCATCTCATCGCCAAGGGCATAGACGGTGAAGACCTCCCCTTCCGCAATCGACTTGCCGCCCTCGCCGATGATCAGCAGCCCGGACGGCGTCTTGCCGACGACCTCGAAAGGCAGGATGCTCGCCATGATCCCGTCCGTGATGCGCATAGCGGCTCCGTCCGCCGAGGCGGTCATGAACGAGGCGATGTCCGCCGCCTGGAATTCGGCAGACCCGAGCGTCACCGTGTCGCCCCACTTGAACTGTCCTGTCGGCGCGAGCAGCACGCGATAGGCGACCTCCGCGAACTTCTGGTCGCTCACGGGCATCACCTGTCCGGTCAGCGGATTGACCGCCTGCGGCTGGACGGGGAAGAAGCGGACCTGGCCGACGACAAGGTAATCGGTGCCGAGCTTCTGCTTGAGGCGAATGGAGTCGGCCGCCGAGGCGTTCGGATCGGCGAGACGCGCGAGCTCGGCATTCGTCTCGGCGTCGAAGTCCCGGTCGACCACCGTGAACTTGCGCGTCTGCACAAGCCGCTCGCTGAGACGCGCCGCGAGTTCAGTCGCCCACGCCGCCGTCGACTCGGACGCCCCGTTCCAACTGAACGAGTCACCGGTCAGGATGCGGAACGGCACGACCGCCATCCGCCGGCGGTTCGCGGGGTCAAGCCCGACGACATAGGCACCGGGAAAGCGCACGTCGACCTCCACGCGATAGCGTCCCCGCGCCGAGTCAAACACGTCGGAGAGCACCGTGTAGCCGAGGATCCTGCCCTTCGCCCACTTCTGCATGTCCTTGTTGATCGCGTCGTTCATCTCCAGTTTCGCGCGGTCGTCAAGCGCGCCGTTCTCGCGCGTCGCCGTCGATGCGCTGTCATGCGTCATCGTCTGACGTTCCGACGAGCTGATCGTGATGCCATCATGCTGCTCCAACGCCGAAACAAGCGCCTCGTTGACGGCGAGACGATAGGTCTTCGCCTCGCCGACGGCGCGCACGACCTGCTCCTGCATCTGCGCCGTCGCCGTATACGCGGCGACCAGCGCGGCCAATGTGCACATCAGGGTTCTCATGCCGGCTCCTCCTCCGAAGATCAGAAGTCGTAACTGCGCCCACGACGCTTGCCACGCGTGCCCTGCGGCGCCGCCGGGGCCGCCGGGGTCGTCGGACGGGACTGGGGCTTCTCGATGATACGCTTCATGGCATCGTACTGACCGAAACTCCACATCCTCACGCAGACGGCGAGCTTGCGCCCGCTACTCGGATGGGCAATGACCTTCTTCAGCACGGTGCTGCGGCCGATCAGGGTGTCCTTGCCCTGGATGGTCGAGGTCTTGGCGGCACGGTCAATGAACCCCATGACCTTCTCCTCGGTCGGCACGCCATTCGCGTCAAAGACGACATCCGTGGTCTTGCCGCCGCCGCGCTCGTTGCTCTCGCTGACTGTGATCGTACTGTTGATGAACGTGGTCAGCTGCTCGTTCGCAATGGCCTCGGCCTGCACCATGGCGTGATCCATCGCGTCCTCGGCCTCCTCCTCGTCAGTCCCGGTGTAGGACGATCCCCACTGTCCGAAGCTCAACAGAGCCGGCACGCCGTCCTTGTCGAAGAACAGCCGCACGCCGAACTGCGAGACCAGCTCGTCGTCGGAAGGCAGGGCCTCCTCCACCGAAAGCCCGGCCCCCGGACGCGACAGGCCGGGGCGCATCTTGTAGCGCAGGCACTCGGCGATGGTCTCCGTCTCCGCCCCGCCGCGGATCACGACTCCGATGGCGTACTGATTGGCCTCGTTCCAGCCCTCGAACGTCTGAACTGGCAGCAGACCCGCGGAAGACCCGATCGCGTTGCGCATCGAGCGGGACACGAGCGTGTTCGCCGCAAGCCGGCGCTTCTCGGCGACGGTGCCCGACGGCGTGACGCCCATCTCCCTGAGCCCCTCGTCCAGCTTCGCCTCGGTGAGCTGCTCAGTCTTCTCGATGATGCGCTGCGTCGTCGTCTTCGCGTCGGCGGACGGCGTCAACCGGTCGGTCGACTGGTCATTGAACACCTCGCTGAACTGCTTGACGCTCTCCACGCCGAACTTCTGCATCACGTAACCCGCGACAGCGCGATGGTAGGCCATCTCATAGGCCAGCGTGCGGGCCCTGACGAAGTTCGGATTGTCGGACCTCGCCAGCACGCGCTCGAGGCCGTCGATGTAGATCGCGTCAGTCGGCGTCACCTCGCCAATCGTGATGCCGGCCTCCTTGCAGTAAGCGGCCATGTCCTCGCGGACGATGCTCTTGGCCGACGGTTTGACGTGAGTCGTGACGGCCTTGTTGATCTCCGCCGCGGCTTCGGCCTTGACGGGGGCCGGGGCCTCTGAAGCGGCCGGTGCGGATTCGGGGGCTGCAGACGCGACCGGGGTCGCCTCCTGGGCCACAAGGGCGAACGCGCTCAACGCGGTCATTGCGAACAGGGTCTTCTTCATGTCTTTACCTCAAGTTGATGTTTGATATCGGATTGATGGTCAGCGAACTCATTTCATAGCGTTGCTCGCATCGACTTCCTTGCCGACGTGAACGCGCTTCTGCCAGAATTCCAGCCCGGTCGCGAGATCGACGAGCGTGAGATTGAGGTTGTACTCCTTCTGGACATCATCGTTGTCCTGGCGGAGGTGCCGCTCCGTGAGACGCCCGGCGAGGCGGTACTGCGGCGTCACCTTCACGGTGGCGTACTGCGCGGCCTCCTTGTTGTAGACGATCACCTTGCCGCCGTTCGTCAGCTCCTCGCGGAGCGACTGTCCGAGCGCCTCGGCGAGCGCCCCGGCGTCACGGCCGCGGCTCAGGGTGTCGTTCGTGACGTCCTCGACGACCATCACCGCGCGGTTAGCCCCCTGCTGGAGCTTGATGCGGTCGAGCCTGAAGAGCGACTGGATCGCCCGAGAGACCGTGTCGTTGATGTCCTCCTCGGAGAAGCCGGCGACGGTCTGGCGCTGTTCGCCCTCGACATAGCGGCGGGTGGTCGTGGTGCAGCCCCCCGCGAAGACGAACGCCAGCGCGAGGAGCGGAATGATGAGCCTATTCATGTGAGTGCCTTTCGGTAGTTGGGTGAATCAAATCGGTCTAGTGCGCAGACCGTGGCTAACGCGCCCGGCGCACATAGAAGCGCATGTCCACGGCCTCAGGGCTCGGCGCGGTGCCCTTCAGCGCCCGTATCTCAAACGGCTGGAGCGCGAGCGAGTTCCAGGTCGAGACGAGCGAGTCGATCTCCATCCCCTCCTCGTCCAACCACTGCACCTTCCACTGCACGCGCAGCTCGGAGTGCGTGTTGTTGACGATGTTGGCCTGGAAGGTGTAGTAGGTGCCGCTCCCCTTCGTGCACCGGACGTCGGTGACCTGCATCACGCGCCCGAGATTGGGGGCGATCGTCACCCGCGTATCGACGGGCGGAGTCGGCGTCGCCACGCAGCCCGTCAACATCATCGACTCGAAAAGAACGAGCAGTGCGCCTACGGCCACTCCCTTGCGTAACGGATTTCTAGAGTTTTTCATAGCCCGTATACTACCATATTTTCCCCTGTCGCGCAAGAGTCTGCCGCGTCAGTCGGGGGCGGGGGCGTTGATCTCGACGACCTTGCCGCCGGCCAGGCGGGACTCCTCCGCCGCGAAGCAGATGAGGTGGCTCTGCAACGCCTCCTCGGTCGTCTCGAGGATCTCCTCCGGATCGTTCCGACGCAGGATGCGGATCATCTCGGAGACGAGGTTGAAGTCGCCGCCGCCATGCCGCGAGTGGTTCGGCAGTCGGTAGTTCACCGGAACTCCCGTCTCGACCGTGTTGCCGTCGAACCGACAGATGTCCAGGTTCTCGCCGTCGCCCACGATCTCCCCGCGCGTGAGCGCGATGCGCGTCGTGCGGATGTTCCGCGCCGTGAACCCAGTCATCACGTGGCTCACCGTCGCCCCACCCTCGAACTCGAGATTCACCGTCTGGTGGTCGGGCACGTCGTTGTCGGACTGGTAGACGCACTTGCCGTACTCCGTCTCCTCGATCAGCTTCTCCATCGCCTCGTCGGAATGGTCGGCGAACAGGTACTTCAGCTCGTCGTGGTCGACGTACATGTTGCGCGCACTCCACACGCATCGCGACTCGATCCAGGGTGGACAGTCCACGCAGCGTCGAGCGGCGCCGCGCGGCATCATCTCCTTGCGGAAGAGCTTGATCGATCCGAAGCTCGTCACCTTGCGGCACTTGCGGCCGATCCACCACACGAACAGGTCGAAGTCATGAGAGCACTTCGCGAGGATGATCGGCGAGGACTTGCGCGAGTTCGCCCAGTTACCTCGCACGTACGAGTGGGCGACCTTCCAGAAGCCCGCCGACTCCTGGTGGGCGATCGACACGACCTCGCCCAGCTCGCCAGAGTCGATCAGCGCCTTGATGTGCGCGAAGTAGGCCGTGTAGCGCAGGATGTGCCCGACAATCACGAGGCGCTTCATCCGGAGCGCGCAATCGATTACCTCACGGCACTCGGCCGCCGTCGGCGAAATCGGCTTCTCGAGCAGGAGGTGATACCCCGCCTCGAGGGCCATGATCGCCGGGTCGTGGTGAAGCGCGTCCGGCATGGTGACCATGACGATGTCGGCCTCGGGACGGGCCTCAAGGCAGTCCTTCCAGTCCTTCCAGTACTGCTTCGCGGGAATGACCTCGGCCTGGACGGGATCGGCGACGCCGACGATCTCCAGCTGGTCGGGATGCGCCGCCGCGTACTCGGCATAGGCCCGCCCGCGGTAGCCCGCGCCAAGGACGACGGCCTTCAGCGTGGCCATTGGCAGCGCCCCCTTCCGTCCGCGCCACCCGCGCGGCAATTCGTGTTTCTGCTCATTGGCGGGATATTATACCACAACTTCTCCACTTGTGCGCTGGGAAATCACTCTCGACGGCAAGGGCGAAGACGGCGACGACGATGGGAGTGATGTGTGTTTTCATTTCCTTGACGGCAATCGGGGTTCAATGGATGTTGCCGCGGGAGGGGTGGGACTTCGCCTTCAGCTTCTCCAGCTTGAGGAAGGTGGCGAAGCGAAGCGCCTCGGCCGGGATCTCGTCGCCTGTCGTGTCCGGCATGTCCTTCAGGTCGGGCGGCGCCGCGTGCGTGTGGTGGAACCGCACCGTGGGGTTTACGAGCCGCCGAAGCGCGTCCTTGAAGTCATCGAGTCCTTCGCGAGTCGAGCAGGAGACGCGAATCGGCTCGATGCCGGTCTCGGTGATGAAGCGCGGCAGGTTCGCCTGCGCGGCCTCGGTATCCATCTTGTTGGCGACAACGAGACTCGGACGCGCGGCGAGCTCCGTCGAGTACTCGTCGATCTCGCGCTTCAGCACCTCGTAGTCCGTCCAGGGAGCGCGGTCATCCGTGCCGGCCATGTCGATGACGTAGACCAGGACGCGGGCGCGCTCGAGATGCCGCAGAAAGGCGAGCCCGAGTCCGACACCCTTCGCGGCGCCCTCGATGATTCCGGGCACGTCAGCCATGCGCACGCGCGCGTAGTCGTCGTAGATGATCGTGCCGACGATGGGATTGATCGTCGTGAACGGATAGGCGGCGATCTTCGGCGTCGCCGAGGAGAGCGAGGCAAGGAGCGAGCTCTTGCCCGCGTTCGGGAAGCCGAGCAGCCCCGCGTCGGCGATGGACTTCAGCTCCAGGCGAAGCCGACGCTCCTCGGCCTCCCCGCCCGGCGTGTGCTCAGTCGGCGCCTGGTTGACGGACGTCTTGAAGTGCACGTTCCCGTAGCCGCCCGCACCGCCCTTCGCGACAATGACGCGCTGGGAGGGTTCCGTGATGTCGGCGATGAGCAGCCCCGTGTCGACCTCGTAGACCTCGGTGCCGAGCGGCACGGGAACGACGAGGTCACGCCCGCGCTTGCCGAACATCCTCTGCGGCTGGCCGTTCTCGCCGTCCTTCGCGAAGCACTTCGGATCGTAGTAGAGGGAGAGCAGGGAGTTGACGTGCTCGGAAGCGACGAAGACGACGTCGCCGCCGCGCCCACCGTCCCCGCCGTCCGGCCCGCCGAACGCCACGAGCGCCTCGCGGCGGAACGAGGTCGCACCGTCCCCTCCCTTCCCGGATCGGACGAGCACCTCGACCTGGTCAATGAACGTCTTCGCCTTCATGCGCTTCCTCTGTAAATACCTGGTCGAGATAGTATATCAGATTCGCCGCGGAATTGTCCAGCGCACCACACGCCCGTGGGAGCTACCGTGCCACCCGTATCCTCCGACGACGGCCGGACATCGTCCCCACGGATCATCCGACACAAAAGCATTCTCCGACTGCGTGAGCAAGACGAAATTTCCGAGCGAATTCACCAGGTTAAGATTGTACTGGCGGCAGAACCGTTTCTCCGTGACAGAAAGAGCGGCCCAGTTCTCAAAGCCCACAACAGTCGTGAATTGCTGTACTTGGCGCGTCCATCATCCGTCGTCATTGCCTGCGGTGGCACTTTGCGTCCTCAATGCCCTGCGCATCGATTTGTTCGTCGTCGCCATTCTTGCTTCTTGAGCATGTCCAGGCATTTCCCATGAAGCCGGTTTAATGCCGATTTCACGTTTTCAAGAGGTTGTACGCCGAACTCTGTACCTGCCTACCATACGTCGTGCCGTCTGAACGCCCACGCCCGCCCCTCGTTCCGAGTAGATGATGCCGCCATCTTCATGCAAGTCACTTGTACATACGACGTAACATGGCCCAAGCCAATTTGCGTACTTGCCAATGAATCGGTCTAATAGCACATGCGACAGGGAATAGCCGCTTTTAACCTCATATGGGGCATATCCTCCCTCCTTTGGAAACTGTACCAAGCGACAAGTTGGAGTATAGCGCAATCGAGGCCGCAGGAGCGGGGAAAGAAGGCCTCTCTTCTTGTGAACTGCCGCCCTCCCGCCTGTGCGCGCAGCTGTTTTGCCGCCATTATGCCCTATGTTTGCCGCTAAATAATGCCAACATTGCGGCAAGTTACCATGAACTTGGCGGCAAAACAACTGCTTACACTGCAGGGTCTTCTGGTCTACACAGGCGCGGATTCGCGCGTGCACCGGCAGGGATTCGCGCGTACACGCGCAGCCGCCGGCGCACGGCAGGTGGCAGGGCCAAGAGGGGGCGGGGCGGACTACCCCGAGGCGCTGCTGGTCAGATATTTCTCCGCCAATGTTTTTTGGGGGGCCGTGGAGATCCGGGATAAATTATCCCGAAAAAAACGGCGTGCCCCCATTGCACCTTGAAAAATCGCAACTGAATATGGTATAATTCTCGAATATAAACATCCAAAACGGGAGTTGCGATGAACCAGGCTGAAAAAGAACGTCTTGCCAAGGTAGGCAAGACCTTCAACGCAAAGTCCTACATCAAGAACGAGATCGAGGCCATACGCGCCCAGGTCGGCGATAAGAAGGTGCTACTGGCGATGTCCGGCGGCGTCGACTCGTCGGTCTGCGCGGTCCTCTTGCAAAAGGCGATCGGCAAGCAGCTCACGTGCGTGTTCGTCGACCACGGCTGCATGCGCCTCAACGAGGCCAAGGAGGTCAAGAAGGTCTTC
>CACYCW010000006.1 GCA_902773015.1 uncultured bacterium | reverse complement strand
GAGTTCATGTGCGCGCAGATCTCGTCCGAAATCGGCAACTTCGACAAGCTCCCCGGCTTCGTCGCCGAGGCGCAGGAGATGGGGCTCGAGCTGAAACTCCCCGACGTGAACGAGTCCGGCGCGCGGTTCGTGCCGACGGCGGACGCAAAGGGCATCCGCTACGGGCTTTCGGGCATCAAGGGCGTGGGCGCGGCCGGTGAGGCGATCGTCGCCGAGCGCGAGGCGAACGGGCCCTACATCGGCTTCCTCGACTTCTGCCTGCGGCTCGCGGGCACGCCCGCCTGCAACAAGCGTGTGCTCGAGAACTTGACGCGCACCGGGGCGTTTGCTTCGCTCGAGCCGAACCGGGCGAAGCTGTTCAACAGCATCGAGTACGCGCTCAAGAAGGCGCAGCAGCGCCAGAAGGAGAAGGCCAGCGCCCAGACGAGCTTCTTCGACCTGATGGACGAGGGGGACGAGAAGGTGAGCGACGCCGAGCTCGCCGACTGCCCGCCGTTTGCGCCGGCGGAGGATCTCAAGAACGAGCGGGACTTCCTCGGCGTGTACATCTCAGGGCATCCCCTCCAGGGTTGCCGCCGCGTGATCGCCGAGGTCGCCACGTTCAAGGCGTCGCAGATGAACGAGCCCGAGGCGGTGGACGAGCTACTGAAGACGCTGCCGGTCGACCGGTGGAAGAAGAAGACGAATCCCCATCTCAAGGATCCGCGCGCGCTGCGTCACCTCGACGTGCGCATGGTCGGCATCCTCTCCGCCTGCACCGTGCGCGCGCCACGCCCCCGCCCGGACGGCTCGGTCGGGCAGAAATGGGCGATTCTGCAGCTTGACGACGGCATGGTGATTGAGGCGCTCTGCTTCGCGAAGGCCTGGGAGCGCTACGGCGCGAGGATTGAGACGGCGGTCGACAGGCTGGTGCTCCTCTGCGGCGAGGTGGCCCATCGCATCAACTACGAGAAGGAGGACCGGATGGACAAGCGCCATCCGTCCGTCGGCGAGCTCAGCTTCACGGTCCGGGAGGCGTACCCGCTCGAGGACGCGCTGCCGCTCCTCTCGAAGGGTCTGCGCATCACGCTCGCCTACGACGACCTGACGCTCAAGGAGAAGGTTGCCGCGCTGCGCGAGGCGATCGTCCGCAGCCCCGGACAGCTGCCGGTCTTCCTTGAGCTGCGCTATCCTGACGGGCGGACGATGGAGATCGACCTCGGCCCGACGATGCGTGTCGCCGGGACGATCGCGTTCTTCTCCGAGCTGGCGAAGATCGTTCCGCAGTCCGAGACCTCGTTCCGCCCCGACGAAAAGATATATCTCGCCCCTCCTGAACCAAAACCCTGGGAGGGCTAACCTCGACCCATCAACATCATGACGACCTCAATTCTACTTCTGGCCACGACTCTGGCGGGCGTTCCGGCATGGAACGCGCACACACGCGAGGAAACCCTCAAGTGGTTTCTCGAGAACGAGTACGGCGTGCGGCCGGCGGCGGCGGAACGCCCGGATGTGCGCTTCGCGCCGCTCGAGCCAGATGCGGTGATGATGGACGGCGCGGCACTTCGCAAGCGTGTGACCATCATCTGCAAGGGTCCGCATGGCGAGCTCAAGTTCCCCGTCACCGCTTTCATCCCCCGCGACGCGAAAGCGCCCGTGCCGGCGTTCCTCCTCATCTGCAACCGGGCGCCCGACAAGAACATTGACCCGACGCGTCAGGAGAAGAGCGAGTTCTGGCCCGCGGAGGAGATCGTGCGCCGCGGCTACGCGGCGGTCGCGTTCCACAACGGCGACATCGCGCCGGACCTCAACTCGGGCTGCACCGAGGGCGTCTTCGCCTGCTACGAGACCAAGAAGCCCCATCGCCGCAGGACGATGTGGGGGACGCTCTCGGCCTGGGCGTGGGGCGCGAGCCGCGTCCTCGACTGGATCGAGACCGTGTCGGCGATTGATGCGCACCGAGTCGCGGTGATCGGGCACAGCCGCGGCGGCAAGACCGCGCTTGTCGCGGGAGTCACCGACCCGCGCTTCGCGATGGCGTGCGTGAACGACTCGGGCTGCTCGGGCGCGAAGCTGAACCGGATGGACCTGCCGAAGTCCGAGCATCTAGCGGACATCTGCGCGACCTTCCCATACTGGTTCTGCGGCAATTACATCAAGCTGGTGAACCTCGACCGCGAGTTGCCGTACGACCAGCACCAGTTCCTGGCGCTGATGGCGCCGCGCCTCGTCGCCGTGCATTCTGCGGCGGATGACGCATGGGCCGGTCCGGCCGGCGAGGAGGCGAGCTGCCGCCTGGCGCGTCCCGCCTGGGACGACCCGTCGAAGGTCGACTACTTCATCCGTCCCGGCAAGCACGATCTCAACCTCGTCGACTGGAACGCGTACATGGATTTCGCAGCCAGCCAGGGCTGGTGAATTGACAGACTGCAAGGAGACAAAGAGAATGATGAGCATGAAGGCAACGGACAGACGTGAGTTCCTCAAAGGAACGGCCTGGATGGGGCTCGCGGCGGTAGCGGCGGGCTGCCAGTTCGAGAGATTCGGGTTTGGCGAGGGTGCGCCGATGGCCGGGTTCGTCGCACCGCGCCTGGAGCGCGTGCGGGTCGGCTTCGTCGGCATCGGCTCGCGCGGCACTTATGCGCTTAAGCGGCTGTCGGTCTTCCCGACCGTCGACATCGCGGCGTTCTGCGACATCGACGAGGCCTGCATGCGGACCTGCCGCGAGTTCCTGAAGGAGAAGAAGAAGCCGGAGGCGCGCGAGTTCCTCGGTCCGGTGGCCTACAAGGACCTCTGCCAGTGGGATGGCGTCGACGTCATCTACGCCTGCGTCCCCTGGCAGCTCCACGCGCCTGTCGCGCTCGAGGCGATGCGGTGCGGCAAGCACGCGTTCGTCGAGGTGCCCGCGACGATGGACATCGACAGCTGCTGGGAGCTCGTCGAGACGAGCGAGGCGACGCGCCGCCACTGCATGATGCTCGAGAACTGCTGCTACGGCGAGACG
>CACYCW010000005.1 GCA_902773015.1 uncultured bacterium | reverse complement strand
GTTGGCGCGACCGGCGTCGACCTTGGCGATGAGCCGTTCGAGATCGCGCACGCCCGAGAGGAGACCGCGCAGCGCAGCGAGCGCGGCGCGGTCGTCGACGAACGCCTGCACGGCGTCGAGCCGTGCGTTCACGTCCGCCGACCGGGCGAGCGGGCGTGCGATCCAGTGGCGCAGTGTACGCGCGCCCATCGGCGTCTTCGTGACGTCGAGCACGCCGAGCAGCGAGGCGTCCTTCGTGACGTCGCCGCCTGGCAGGAGCTGGAGATGGCGAATGGTGCCCGCATCGAGGACGAGTCCGTCGTCCGCCGCGCGCAGCTGCACCTTGCGCACATGCTCGAGGGAGTGGTGCAGGGTCGTGCCGACGTAGTGGAGGAGCGCACCCGCCGCGGAGATGAGGTCGGGGCGCCCGGCAAGGCCGAAGCCGTCGAGCGCGAGCACCTTGAAATGGCGGGTAAGGCAGTCCGTCGCCGCGTCGATCGAGAAGGTCCAGCAGTTCTCGTCCGTCGGCTCGAGCCGTTCGGCGGGGGCGTAGCGCTCAAGCGCCTCGGCGAGCTTCTCGGGGGTGTCGAAGGCCTCGACGGCGAACTCGCCGGTGGAGAGATCGAGGAGGGCAAGGCCGAGTCCGGAGACGGCGGCGATGTAGGTGTTGGCGGTCTCGTCGAGGAGGCCGTCCTCGGTGACGGTGCCGGGGGTGACGATGCGCGTCACCTCGCGGCGCACGAGTCCCTTGGCGGTCTTCGGATCCTCGACCTGGTCGCAGAGGGCGGCGGTCTTGCCGGCGCGGATGAGCTTGGCGAGGTAGGCGTTGAGCGCGTGATAGGGCACGCCGCACATCGGCTGGTCGCCGCGGTGGGTGAGCGTGGCGCCGAGGATCGGAGAGGCCACGATCGCGTCCTCACCGAACATCTCATAGAAGTCGCCGAGGCGGAACATGACGATCGCACCGCGCGGCACCTCGCGCTTGATCGCGAGGTACTGCCTCATCATCGGTGTCAGCTCCGTAGCCATTCCCGTTCTCCGCCTTCTCCCGTCCTGGGTATGTTATCAAATCATCCCGAAAAGGTCAACGACTCCGCATGTGCGCCTCGAGTTCCTGGATGGCCGAGAGTACGGCGCGGGCGCGCTTCGTCTCGCCATTCGCCACGAGCCGCTTCGCCAGCACCCGGAGGCGGCGCAGCTCCTCGGCGAGCTGCTCCTTGCGCAGGTTACCGAGCTCACGCCGGCCGGCGTCAAGCTCGTCCTTCACACGGGCGAAGGTGCCCGCGCCGGTCTCGGCGTCCTTCGCATTCGAGCAGTGGATATCCAGCGCGCAGAGTCCCGCCGCCGCGAGAATCGCGAGCAGGATCCACTTCACGGCCCTGGTGTTGACGAACATCGTCACGCCGGCGAGAGTCGGTCCGCCCACGGCGGGGCGCACCGGTCACGCCTCGCGGCCCGCCGCGGCGCGCCCGAGGCCGAACGCCTTGCGATTAACCTCGAGAAGCTTCGCCTTCGGACCGGAAAGGAGTTCCTCCATCGCCGTAAGCCAGACATCCTCGTCGAACGGGCAGAGGGTCGAGAGCGAGCCCGCGATCACCATGTTCATCGTGCGTGCATTGCCGACCTCCTCGCTCGCGACCTTCATCGCGTCGACGAGGACGAGACGCCCGAAGGCCTGCCGCACGCGCCCGTCGAGATCCTCGATCATCGGCTGCTGGCCGGACGACACCGTGACCGGCACGAGGAAGAGGTCGTTGACGAGCGCTGTGCCGTCCGCCGCGAGAATGCCCGCGTTGCGCACCGCCTCAAGCTTGTCGAAGGAGACGAGGATGTCAGCCGTGCCCTCCTGGATGATGGGCGAGGCGACCGATTCGCCGAACCGTACCTGCGAGGTCACGCTGCCGCCGCGCTGGGCCATGCCGTGGATCTCGGACTTCTTGACGTCGTACCCGGCGAGCGCGGCGGCCTTCGCGAGAAGATCCGCCGTGAGGATGATGCCCTGACCTCCGACGCCGACGAGCGAGACATTGACCGTCTTCATCGCTCAGCCCTCGACGCGCTCGACGGTGATCTCGGGGTCGATTTCCTGCAGGGCGACCTCGATGCCCTGCTTCAGCGTCATCATCGCGAACGGACAGCTCCCGCAATGCCCGACGAGCTTGAGGTAGACGACCTTGCCCTCGATCTTCACGAGCTCGAGGTCGCCGCCGTCCGCCTGCAGCCCCGTGCGCAGCTCCTCGAGCTTGGCCTTGATCTGCTCTTCCATACTCTCAACTCTCCTTTTGCTGGTTCCTTGACCAATTGGCGGTTATTATAGCATGTTTCGAAACAGCGCGCAATAGTCGGGCAGGCGCCGTTCCAGAAAAGCGACCGGGCCGCATGCACGCATGCGACCCGGCGGCTGGCACTCGCCAAGGGGGCGGATCACTCCGCCGTGTTCTCGACCCCGACGATGCGGATCGTGAACTTGACCTTGACGCCGTGGCCGAGGTCGATCGTGGGCGTGTACTCGCCGACCTCGCGGAGCGCGTCATCGAGCTCGAGCTGGTTGCGCTCGATCTTGATGCCGCGGTTGGCCTCGATGGCGGCGAGGATGTCGCTGATGCCCACCGAGCCGTAGAGCCGCTTGCCGTCCGTGGTGTGGGCGTTGACGGTGATCTCCAGCTTGTCGAGTTTCTTCGCGACCTCGAGCGCGGCCTTCTTCTCCTCGGCGGCGCGCGCGGCGCGCTCGGCCTCGAGCTTCTTCAGGCGGCGCTTCGCGGCCTCGGTCACCGGGGCGGCGAGGCCCTTCGGGATGAGGTAGTTGCGGGCGTAGCCCGGCGCGACCTTGACGATCTCGCCGGACTTGCCGAGCTTCTTCACGCTGTCCATGAGCATGACTTCAGTCTGCATGACGTCTCTCCTTTCCCGATCAGGCCATGAGACCCATGTTGCGGGCGCGCTTGACGCCCTGGCGGATCTGACGCTGCTGCGCCGATGTGACGCCCGTGATGCGGGCCGGCAGGATCTTGCCGTAGTCGGTGATGTAGTACTTGAGCGTCTCGATGTCGTTGACGTCGATCTGGTCGGTGGACCGGAGCGGCGGACGCTTCCTCGCGGCGAACTCCTCGCCGGCCGAGCTGTTG
>CACYCW010000004.1 GCA_902773015.1 uncultured bacterium | reverse complement strand
GGGCGAACGTTCGGCGATGCGCTTCTATTCGCTCTCTGCGGAGATACAGGCGGAGAAGGACGCCTACTACGATGAAATCGAACGCGCTCAGCGCGGGACGCTTGACGTGACGCGGTGGCTCAAATGGTTCCTCGGCTGCCATCGTCGCGCCGTCGGCACGGCGGAAGTGCGCCTCAAGTCGATACTTGCCAAGGCCGAATTCTGGGAAGCGCATTCTTCGGACGAGCTGACGGCAAACCAGCGCGTCATGCTGAACAAGCTCTTCGACGGGTTCAAGGGTAATCTCACGTCCTCCAAGTGGGCGAAGATCTGCAAGGTATCGCAGGACACCGCCTCGCGCGAAATCAACGCGCTTGTCGCCAAAGACATTCTCCGCCGGGAAGGACAGGGCCGCTCAACGTACTATGTGCTGGTGTGAAGAATGTTGCCAATGTGGAAATGTTGCCAATGGCCAATACCTAATTGCCAATAAGGTTTAGCCTCAAAGAACGCACATGACGTAAAGAGAGGAAAACGATGATGAAGAGATTGATGATGGCGCTTGGATGTGCGGCGATGGTCGCGATAGTGGGGTGTTCGGATGCTCAGGAAAGTGCGGAGTCAATCGGCATTATCGGCGGTGGTGATGGTCCTACGGCGACATGGATGACGACGCGACTGCAGTGGAGCAAGGATTGTCCGCAGGAGAAGTGATGCGCAGGCTTGGAGTGGAAGATTACGAGGATGACGCGGTGACGGTTGCAAAGGCGCTTGTCGGCACGTGGCTTTACCGTCGGCTGGAGGATGGAACCGTCATGCGGCGACGCATTACCGAAACCGAGGCGTACTGCGGCGAGGAGGACACAGCCTGCCATGCGCACAAGGGGCGCACGGCGCGGACGGACGTGATGTACGCGCCGGGCGGTTGCGCCTACGTTTACCTCTGCTACGGGATGCACGAAATGCTGAACGTCGTGACGGGACCGGAAGGGCGTCCGGAGGCGGTGCTCATTCGCGGCGTGGAAGGGGCGGAAGGCCCCGGACGACTGACGAAGCTTCTCAAGATCGACCGTTCGCTCAACCGCGAAGACCTCGTTCTCTCCGACCGCCTCTGGCTTGAAAGCGACGGTTCGTGCGTCAAGTTCACCGCCGCCCCGCGTATCGGAATCGCCTACGCCTCCAAATGCGACCAAAAGCGCAAGTGGCGCTTTACGCTCCGCATCTAGAAATACAGGAAGGCCGCGCTTGAGATAATGCGCCAAGGGCAGCCGCCAAGCTACTGACCCGAGATGATTTTTCGCCATGCCGAAATATTGATTGTTTTTCTGGTTTGTGAATTGAAAAGTCAGATGCGCTATTGCAACGTCAGATTGACGCGTGTAGCATCTGACGTTGCAATTCACACCGCGTGTCAAAACTTGAGCGAAAAATATTGGCAGCACACTTGACCCAGTTAGACAACATTTGGTACAATGACTTCACCGTAAGTATAGGAGGAAGCCGGATGTCGAACAATTAGACCGGGATAGTTGCGATGGCGATGGCGTGCGCCTGTGGCATTGCCGCGTACGCGAAGGCGGAACGGCATTTCGTGTTCGTGGACACGTTGCTGCAGACGCCAGTCGATTGACAATCAAAGCAGTCCATGACGAGGAAAGGGGCTTGGGAAGGAAAATAATGAAAACAAGAAGAGAATTCATCTGGCAGACGGCATTCGTCGGGGCCGGGGCGGTGATCGGCGGCTGCGCGAGCGTGGGCGCGACGAAGGCGCCGGCGCTCGCGGGCGACTTCGCGGTCGGGGCGCTGCTGCACCTCGGTTGCAACATGTGGGGCGACTGGACGTACGACGGACACTATCCAGCGTCGGCCGAGGAGGAGGCGAAGATGTTCCCGAATCCGAAGCTGCGCAAGAACGGATCGTACCGCACGCCGGTCTGCGACTATCTCGCGGCGGACGAAAAGGTGTGGCGCGGACAGACCGAATTCATGCGCGCCGAGGGCCTGAACATGGTGATCATCGACATCGGCGAGGCGTACGCCTACCCGAGCCGTCCAGAACTTTGGGTGAATGGCGCCTGGGATGCGGCGAAAATGCGCAAGGAGCTCGCGCGGCTGCGCGGACTGGGACTCGAGCCGATCCCTAAACTCAACTTCTCCGCCGGGCACGACATCTGGCTTAAGCAGTACCACTACATGACCTCCACCCGCAAGTACTACAAGGTGGTGGCGGACCTGATCCGCGACGTCTGCGAGGTCTTCGACGGACCCCGCTACTTCCATCTCGGATTCGACGAGGAGGTCCCAATAGCGGTCAAGGGCCGCGCGCTTGCGGTGATGCGCCAGGGCGACCTTTGGTGGCACGATCTCCGCTTCTGCGTGAACGAGGTGGAGCGGAACGGCGCTCGCGCGATCGTGTGGCACGACAAGATCTGCGGCGGCAAGGAGGAGTTCCTCAGGAACATGCCCAGGAGCGTCGTGCAGATGCCGTGGTACTATGGCAAGGACTTCTCCGAGACGAACCTCTCGTGGCGGCCGGAGTTCGAGAAGAGCAAGACCTGGGACATCCAGAAGAACCTGGTCGCCGGCATGGCCGTGATCGTCGCCGCCGGCTACGATGTGATGCCCTGCACCTCCAACTGGTCGTCGGACGAGGCCACGGACGCGATGCTCGCCTATGCCAGGAAGGCGGT
Organism: uncultured bacterium; assembly: GCA_902773015.1. Classification (GTDB taxonomy): domain Bacteria; phylum Verrucomicrobiota; class Kiritimatiellia; order RFP12; family UBA1067; genus UBA1067. The sequence continues at coordinate 40,619 of CACYCW010000004.1, read as the reverse complement.
GCCAGCGGCGCAGCTTAAGGGCGTCCTCACGGCCCCCTGGCGACGCACCGTTCCCGGCCAGGACAGGTACACGCGCGAGGCGATTCGTCAGCTTGCCGTCGCGAAGCGCAAGTATTTCAGGTGACCAGACGGAGGAGAAGACCATGAAGACAACCCAAAATTCCAATATCCTATCCCGCAGGCATTTCCTGCAGGCCGCCGGAGGGCTCGTCGCCGTCTCCGCTCTGCCGTCGTTCGCCGACGATCCGTCGGTGTTCCCCGAACGGGGGAGATTCGAGCGGCTCGTTCTCGCCTACCAGCACATCCGTGCGGGGGCCAAACGGCCGTTCTCGATCCTGCACATCTCCGACACGCACCTCACCGAGGCCTACCCGCGCGAAGGGGCGGACCGCCTCAAGTCGAAGGTCCGCCGCACCCGCACGTTCGGTGGCCGTCAGGAGGAGGCGCTCAGGGACTCGCTCGCCTGGGCGAAGACGAATGTCGACTATGTGCTTCACACGGGCGATCTCATCGACTGGCAGAGCGAGGCCAACTTCGACCTGGTGAGGAAGTACTACGGTGAGACGGTGTTCGGCTCGATGGGGAACCATGAGTTCTACACCTACCTGCCAGACGAGAAGCACACCTGGCAGGAGCCGTTCAAGACTCGCAGCTGGCCGCTCCTCAAGGCGAACTTTCCCTTCGACCCCCGTTTCAGTTCGAAGACCGTCAACGGCGTCAACTTCGTCTGTCTTGACGACGTCTTCGGCACGGTGCAGCCCGATCAGGTGGCGCTTTTCGCCGATGAGGTGAAGAAGGGCCTGCCGATCATCCTCTGCATGCACGTGCCGTTCTTCACCCCGCACATCTGGCGGACAAGCAGCAAGTTCTGGCAGTGCGCCGGGAGGCGATTCACGAATGCGGTCCTTCCTGACGCGAAGTCCGACTACAAGCGCCAGCAGGAGGATCCCGTCACGCGCGAGTTCGTCGCCTATCTGAAGACGGAGCCGCTCCTGAAGGGGATTCTCGCCGGACATCTTCATGTAACGGTTCAGGATCGCTTCTCGCCCACGGCCATGGAGTATGTCATCGGCGGCAACTTCATGTTCCACGGCGAGGAGATACTCTTCTCGTAGGAAAATTTGATATAATATGCGAAGTGAAAAACGAGCAACAGTGGAATGACGAAGACAGGAAGGTGGCGCTCTCCCGGGTGATGGCGTGCGTGCGTGAAATACCCGACTTCCCGGAGAAGGGAATCCTCTTCCGTGACGTGACGGGCATTCTCGACCATGCGGACGGATTTCGCCTTGTGCTGGATCTCATCGAGGACGGTCTTCGCGGGCTCGAGTTCGATCTCGTCGCGGCGCCGGAGTCGCGCGGGTTCATCTTCGGCGCGGCGATTGCCGATCGCCTCGGCAAGGCGTTTGTGCCGATCCGCAAGCCGGGCAAGCTGCCGCGCGAGACGGTGAGCGAGAGCTACGATCTCGAATACGGCACGGCCGAGCTGCACATGCACACAGATGCCGTCGGCGAGGGGCAACGGGTGGTCGTCGTTGACGACCTGCTCGCGACGGGTGGCACCGCCGCCGCCGCCGCGCGACTCGTGGAGCGCCTTGGCGGCAAGGTCGTCAGGATGGTCTTTCCGCTGGAACTCGAGGGATTCGGCGCGCGTCAGGGTGCGCTTGCGGGCTACGACGTGCTGACGCTCGTGCGGTATCCGGGAAAGTGAAGGCGAGGATCTGATGTACGCGGACATCTCCTTCTGGCTGTCGGTCGTCTTCATGCTTGGCGGGCTTGTGGCGCTCGCCTGGTCGAGCGACATGTTCGTCGACGGGGCGGCGGTGATGGCGAAGGCGCTCGGTATCTCGCCGTTCGTGATCGGCATGGTGATCATCGGTTTCGGCACCAGCTTGCCGGAGCTTGCAGTCTCGACGATGTCCGGCATCTCGGGGCATTCCAATCTCTCGCTTGGCAACGCCTACGGGAGCTGTGTCTTCAACATCGCGGTCATCCTCGGAATCGCAGCGTTGATCCGTCCGCTCGCCGTGCGACCGTCCGTGAGTTTTGTGGCGGGGCTCGGGCTCGCGTTCATCTCGCTCTTCTCGTTGGTGATCCTGGGCAACGGCACCTGTTCGCGTACCGAGGCGTCCGTCCTCCTGGTGGCGTTCCTGGTGCTGCTGCCGCTCTACTGCTGGTACGACCAGAAGACGAAGGGCGCTGCAGCCGACGCCAAGGCCGAGACGACCGCCGCGTATTCTCGGCGCTCACTGGTCATCGCGGGCCTTAAGATCGTCATCGGGTTAGCGGTGCTGGTCGTCTCGTCGCACTTCCTTGTCTGGGGAGCGGTGGATTTCGCGAAGTTCCTGCACGTGAGCGACCTGGTGATCGGGCTCACCATCATCGCGGCGGGGACGTCGCTTCCGGAACTCGCGAGTGCGATCGCGTCCGCGCGTCGTGGCGAGCACGAGTTCGTGCTGGGCAACATCATCGGCTCGAACCTCTTCAACATGCTGGCGGTGGTGGGGATCGCCACGGTGATCTCGCCGCTCGTGCCCGGGGCGGACGGCTCGCCGGCCTTCTCGCCGTACATTCTCACGCGCGACCTTCCGCTCCTGACGGGTCTCTCGCTCACGATCCTGCTCTTCGGGCTCAACCGGCGCCATCCGTGGTCGCCGGGGCGGATCGGTCGCCCGGTCGCCGTGCTCTGGCTCCTCGTCTTCGTCGCCTACACCATTGTCATGTTCCTCCAGGAGACCCGGTGAGGAGCCCCATCAACCTCTCGACCTCTCAACATCTCAATCCCATGAACAACGTAATTGCAATTGACGGGCCCGGCGGTGCGGGCAAGAGCAGCGTCTCGCGCCTCGTCGGACGGCGTCTCGGCTACCTACACGTCGACTCGGGCGCGCTCTATCGCATCATGACCTGGCAGTGCCTCGTGCGCGGGGTCGACACGTCCGATCCCGCGGCGGTGGCGGCGCTCGCTGCGGATGTGGACATCGAGTGCCGCCCGGAGGACGGAGCCATCGCGTATTACGTGGGGGGCGAGGCCCCAGGCGACCGCATCCGCACGCCGGAAATCAACGCGCACGCCTCCGCGGTGGCGACGGTGAAGGAGGTGCGCGACCGCGTGACCGCGATCCTGCGCGCGATGACTCGCCACGGTAATCTCGTCGTTGAGGGACGTGACATCACGACGGCGGTCTTTCCCGACTCGCCGGCGCGCTTCTACCTGACCGCATCCGCCGAGGCGCGGGCGCGCCGCCGCCAGAAGGAGGAGATCGAGAAGGGCATCGCCAACCAGTCCGCCGAAGCCGTGAAGGCCTCACTCCTGGCGCGCGACCGCATCGATTCCACCCGCCGATATGCGCCGCTGCGCAAGGCGGACGGCGCGATCGAGATCGATTCCTCGGACATGACGCTCGAGCAGGTGGTGGATGCGGTGATGGCGGCGCTGCCGGCGGAATGGACAGCGCAGGGCAATTTATGATATAATTACCGACGTTTTTAACCAAGGAAGACTGATTCATGGAGATAGTGCTAGGTTTGCCGAAGGGCTCACTGCAGGAGTCGACGTTCGCCCTCTTCAAGCGGGCGGGCTTCACGGTCACGTGTTCGAGCCGCTCGTACGTGCCGTCGATCGACGATGATGAGATCAAGTGCCGCCTGCTGCGTCCGCAGGAGATGAGCCGCTATGTGGAGCTCGGGCTCCTGGATGCCGGCATCTGCGGCTACGACTGGGTCTACGAGAACGGCAGCGACGTCCATGAGGTCTGCGAGCTCAACTACTCGAAGGCGACCTCGAACCCGGTGCGCTGGGTGCTGGCGGTGCCGAACGACTCGAGGATCCGCACGGTGAAGGACCTGAAGGGCAAGCGCATCGCCACCGAGGCGGTTGGGCTCGTGAAGCGCTACCTGAAGAAGAACGGCGTGAAGGCCGACGTGGAGTTCAGCTGGGGGGCGACCGAGGTGAAGGCGCCTGAGCTCGTGGACGCGATCGTCGACCTGACGGAGACGGGCAGCTCGCTCCGTGCGAACAACCTGCGCATCGTCGACACGATTCTCACCTCGACGACTCGGCTCATCGCGAACCGCAAGAGCTGGAAGAACGCCGCCAAGCGCGCGAAGCTCGAGCAGCTCCGGATGCTCCTGACGGGCGCGCTGGAGGCGCAGCGCCGTGTCTTGCTGAAGTGCAACGCACCCGCGAAGTCCCTCGCCGCCGTGGTGAAGGCCCTGCCCGCGCTGCATGCGCCGACGGTCAACAAGCTCAATGACGAGGCGTGGTTCGCCGTCGAGTCCGTCGTCGAGGAGAGGAAGGTCCGCGACCTCATCCCGGCCCTCACACGCAGCGGGGCGACGGGCATCATCGAGCTGCCTCTCAACAAGATCATCTTCTGAGGATTGAGATGTTGAGGGGTTGAGAGAGTTTCTGGTAAACCAACAAGGAGAAAACAAAATGGGTTCCATCAAGAAGAAGCGCCGGAAGAAAATGTCGAAGCACAAGTACGACAAGCGCATGAAGGCCATGCGCCACAAGACGAAGTAAACATCCGGCGAAACGGAGGACTACATGGGCGAGGTAATCGGCGCGGGCGAGCTGCACAAGGGCGTGAAGCTGCTCATCGACGGCGAGCCGTGGGAGATCACGGAATTCGACTTCTCGAAACCGGGCAAGGGGCAGGCGATCTACAACTGCAAGCTCCGCAACATGATGACCGGCGGCGGAATGTCCAAGAGCTACCGGTCGGGCGACAAGTTCGAGAAGCCGGAGCTCCTGCAGATGACCGTCACGTACTCGTACGACGACGGACAGGCGTTCGTCTTCACGGACGACAACTACGAGGAGATTCGCGTCTCATACGCGGTGATGGGCGACAAGAAGTACTTCCTGATGGATTCCATGGAGGTGAAGGCGCTCTTCTTCAACGACAAGGTGATCGGCGTCGACCTGCCGGCGCTCGTCGAGCGCAAGGTCATGAAGGTCGAGCCGGGCGTGAAGGGCAACACCGCCTCTGGCAAGGTGACGAAACCCGCGACCGTCGAGGGGGGCTACACGCTTGCCGTGCCGCTCTTCATCAACGAGGGCGACATCATCCGCATCAACACCGAGACCGGCGAGTACAACGACAGGATCTCCACGAAGTGAGGTCGGGGATTCGCCACGCATCGGCATGAACAGGAGAGACTTCATCAAGACGGGAATCCTCGCGGCCGCGGCGCCGAAGATGGCGTTCGCGGCGCCGTCTCGCCGGTCGATCACCATCGCGCGCACGGCGTGCGAGTTCGAGCGCGAGCCCATGATCCGCCCCTTCGGGTTCAAGGGCGGGTACCTCACCGAGGAGTGGATCGTCTCGTCGTTCGTGCAGTCCACCTCGGGCAGGACCGGCATCGGCCTCGGCACCCAGAGCTCGCTCTGGTCCGACGCGAAGGTCTTCGCCGAGAACTCCGAGGCCGGCGGCAACGCCATCATGTTCTCGATGACGCAGTTCGCGCTTAAGCGCCTGGTCGGCCGTTCCTTCGTCTCGCCGGTCGAGCTCAACGACTGGCTCTGGCCGCAGGTGTGGGAGTACGGACGCAAGGTCGCGGCGAATCCCCGCCTGCGCGCGACGTACGCGCTCAACGCGCTCGTCTCCGTTGACAATGCGCTCTGGGTGCTGTTCGCTCGCGAGAACGGTCTCACGTCCTTCGACGAGATGATCCCCGCGGAGTTCCATCCGGCGCTCGCGGCGCATCACGCCAAGTGCGCATCCATCCCGCTCTTCTCCTACAAGGTGCCGGTCGCCGAGATCAAGGAGGCTGTCGATTCGGGCTACTTCTTCATGAAGATCAAGATCGGCCAGCCAGGCACGCAGGAGGAGATGCTCGCCAAGGACATGGCGCGCGTATCCGAGATCCATGCCGTGCTGAAGGACTGCCGCACGCCCTACACGACGAGCGGGCTCCTGCCCTACTACTTCGACGCCAACGGGCGCTACGAGAAGAAGGAGACGTTCCTCCGCTTCATCGACCACCTGAAGAGGATCGGCGCCTACGACCAGGTCGCGATCGTCGAGGAGCCGTTCGACGAGTACGCCGACATCGACGTCAACGACATTCCGTTGCGACTCGCGGCGGATGAGTCGGCTCACACGGTGAAGGACGCTCTGGAGCGCATCCAGATGGGCTATCGCGCGATGGCGCTGAAGCCGATCGCGAAGACCATGTCCATGTCGATGAAGATCGCACAGGCCGCGTTCGAGAAGAACATCCCGTGTTTCTGCGCCGATCTCACCGTCTGTCCCGCCCTCGTCGAGTGGAACAAGGCGGTCGCCGCGCGGCTGCCGGCCTTTCCCGGCATCGGCGACCTCGGCCTCGTCGAGACGAACGGACACATGAACTTCCGCAACTGGGAGACGATGCGCAAGGATCTCGCCTACCCGGACGCGCACTGGACCCGCACCGAGAAGGGTGTCTTCGAGTGCGACGCCGACTACTACGCGAAATCGGGTGGCATCCTCGAGCCGATGCCTCGGTACGAGAGGATGTTCGCAAAGAAGGCCTGAGCGGTTGACGGGCATTGATAGGCGCGCATTCGTCGCAGGGAGCGCAATTGCGCTCGCCGGGTGCACCACGGGTGTCGGATCGTCGGCCTGTCCGGCGGCGGGAACTGGTGCCGGCGAGTGGCACGTCTTCTCGAAGATGTTCCAGCCGCCGGTGACGAAGTCGCCCGAGGAGCTCTGCGCGCTCATGAGTGGCGCGGGCTTCGACGGCATCCAGTGGACGGTGCGTCCGAAGGGACATGTCGAGCCGTCCGCGGCGCGGACGGAGCTGCCGCGACTCTGCCGCATCGCCGAGAGCTTCGGCCTTCGCAACCGAACCATCTGCACGGACCTGAAGCCGGGCGATGCGAATGCCGAGGAGGTCCTGAAGGTCGCTGCGGACTGCGGCATCGTCCATCAGCGTCCGGCCTACTTCTTCTACGACGCGAAGAGGGAGTCCTTCCGCCAGTCGCTCGATCGCTTCCGCCGCGGCTTCGCCTGGTTTGCGGACCTGGCGGAGCGCACCGGCGTGCGCATGGCCTACCAGAACCATTCCTCCTGGGGGCCGAGCGTCTTCGGCGGCGTCATCTGGGACATCCACGAGTGCATTCGCGATCTCGATCCCCGTCTCGTGGGCGTGGAGTACGACCCGATGCACGCGTTCTTCGAGACGAGCCTCTCCTGGTCGCACGGGCTCGAGCTCATCGCCCCCTGGATCGCCGCCGTCGACCTCAAGGACTTCCACTACCGCCCCGACCCGAAGGACGCACGGAAGGTCCGCAAGGCGATGGTCCCGGCCGGCGAAGGCATCGTCCCGTGGGGCGAGGCGCATCGGCTCCTCGCCGCGAATGGCGTGAAGGTCCCCTACATCGTCCACTTCGAGCACAAGTTCGACACCGCCGATCTTCCCGCGACTGTGAAGCGCGAGATCGGGGTCTTCCGCCGCGTGTTCACGGATTAGTTGCACTCCCCATCTCTTCAAACCGATCAACTCCACAAACCACCCATCAAGGAACTGCTGAAAATGAAATCAATCGTTGCAATCTGCAGTCTGGTCCTTCTCGCGACAGCGGGGGCCGCGACAGTCGTCGATGTCTCGGGCATCGGCAACAAGAAGTACACCGTCCAGGTGAGCGTCAGCCACCCGATGTTCGCGCGGTGTCTCCAGAAGAACCTCGAGCTCTCGGGGCTCTTCGTCGTCGGCAGCTCGGGCTCGATCAAAGTCACCGGCGCGCCCGGGGCGATCCGCGCCGAAGGCGCAGGCAAGTCCCTGGACGCGCCGACGCCGTTTGCGGACGACAAGTCGGCGCGCTTCGTGGCGCGGCAGCTCGCGAACGCGATGTGCGAGGCCTACGGACGGCAGAAGGGCTTCGCGCTCGACAAGATCGTCTTCCTCAACCGCGGCAAGCAGCCGGCGAAGGGCGTGGCCGTGCCGGGCGAGATCTGCGTCTGCTATCCCGACGGCTATGACATCCGCCAGCTGACGAGTGACGCGAAGATGACGGTGTTCCCCCGGTGGAAGAACGACGGCGAGTCGATCTTCTATATCAGCGACCGCAACGGTGCGCCGCAGATCTGGGAGATGAACACGGCGACCGGAGTGCGCAACCGCCGCTGGAGCTTCAGGGGCACACCGGCCGGCATCGCCGTCTCGCCGGACGGCTCGCGTGTCGCGGCGATACTCTCCTTCCAGGGAAACCCAGAGCTCTACATCCTCCAGGGCGATCGGTACGTCCGCCTCACCAACACCCCGAACGCGAGCGAGGGCCAGCCGGTGTGGAGCCCGGACGGCCGGCAGATCGCCTATGTCTCGAACGAGACGCGCTACCCCCAGATCTACGTGATCGACGTCGCGACGCGCCAGAAGCGTCGCCTCACCTCGAGGGGCTCGCAGAACGTCGATCCCGACTGGGGTAGGGATGGACGCATCGTCTACATCACCCGGCGCGGCGGTGCGCAGGTGGCCGTGATGAACCCCGCGTCGGGAGACGCCTCGGCGCAGCTTGTGAGCGATGTCTCGCACTGGGAGCATCCAAGCTGGGCGCGCGACAACCGCCATGTCGTCGCCAATCGCGACAAGGCGCTCTTCGTGCTCGACACGCTTGAGGGCGGCGACAAGCCGCGTCAGGTCTTCCACGCCGACGGCAACTGGATCAGCCCCTGCTGGGTCAAGTAATTGCATGAAAATTGACGTTGCCTATGTGGCCGAGCTGGCACGGCTCGAGCTGACCGACGAGGAGAAGGCGGTCTTCCAGCCGCAGCTCGAGAGCATCGTCGGGTACGTCGAGAAGATCTCGACGGTGGATGTGGAGGGCGTCGAGCCGATGATGCACGGGCGCGAGATCGTCAACGCCTTCCGCGAGGACATCGTGCGCGAGTCGCTGCCGGTCGAGACGGCCCTCGCCAACGCCCCGCAGCGCGTCGGTGACGAATTCCTCCTGCCCAAGATCGTCGAGGGCGCCGACAGCTGATTGAGGGATTAATAAGGTCGTAAATTGCCTCGCGCTTCTAAATAAACCTCTCAAACCTCTCAAACCGATGCCTTTATACGAATTGGGAATCAAGGCGGCGCAGGAGGGACTCGCGAAGGGCGAGTTCACGAGCGCGGATCTCGTCGAGTCGATCATCGCCCGCTACCATGAGCGGAACGGGGAGATCGGCGCCTACCTCACCTTTGACGAGGAGGGCGCGCTGCGCCTCGCGCACGAGAACCCGAAGGCGGTGCCGATCGCGATCAAGGACCTCATAAATGTCGCGGGCCAGCCCTGCACCTGCGCCTCGAAGATCCTGAAGGGCTACGTCTCGCCCTACGACGCGACGGTCATCCGCAACCTGAAGGCGAACGGATTCATCCCCGCCGGACGCGTCAACATGGACGAGTTCGCGATGGGCTCCTCGACGGAGAACTCGGGCCTCGGGGTGACGCGAAACCCATACGACCTCACGCGCGTGCCGGGCGGATCCTCGGGCGGCAGTGCCGCGGCGGTCGGCGGGAATCTCGCGATCGCCGCGCTCGGGTCGGATACGGGCGGCTCCATCCGCCAGCCTGCGAGTTTCTGCAACTGCGTCGGCGTGAAACCGAGCTATGGGCGCGTCAGCCGCTACGGCGTGACGGCGTTCGCCTCGTCCCTTGACCAGGTGGGGCCGATGACGAAGTCGGTCGAGGACGCGGCGATCCTCCTCAAGGCCCTCGCCGGGCACGACGAGATGGACGGCACGACGCCCGACGTCCCGGTGCCGGACTATGCGGCCGCACTTGCGGGCGCGACGATGAAGGGCGTGCGCCTCGGGCTGGCGAAGGAGTACCTGGAGGTGACGGGCATGGACCCGGAGGTGAAGCGAATCACCGACGAGGCGATCCGCGCCTGCGAGGCGGCGGGAGCGGAACTCGTCGAGGTGTCGCTTCCGCACACCGAGTATGCGATGGCGGTCTACTACATCATCGCGCCGGCTGAGGCAAGCGCCAATCTCGCGCGTTTCGACGGCGTCCGTTACGGGCACCGCAGCGCACAGGCGACGGATGTCTTCTCGCTCTACACGAAGAGCCGCGCCGAGGGGTTCGGCCCCGAGGTGAAGCGGCGCATCATCATGGGCACCTACGTGCTCTCTTCGGGCTACTACGACGCCTACTACGGGCGGGCGCAGCGCGTGCGCACGCTCATCAAGCGCGACTTCGACGCGGCGTTCGAGAAGGTGGACGCGCTGGTGACGCCCTGCGCGCCGACCCCCGCCTTCGCCTTCGGCGCCCACCAGGACCCGCTGACGATGTACCTCAACGACCTCTACACCATTCCCTCCGCACTGGCGGGCGTCTGCGCCTCGTCGGTGCCGGCGGGTTTCACACGCGACACCCACCTCCCCGTCGGCGTGCAGTTCATCTGCGGCGGCTTCGAGGAGGAGAAACTCCTGAAAGTGAGCAAGGCCTATGAAGACTGCAATCATTGAGACATCCAAGGGCACTATCACGCTGGCCCTTGACGACGAGCGCGCGCCGGAGACGGTCGCGAACTTCGTCGCCTACGCGAAGGACGGCCACTACGACGGCACGATCTTCCACCGCGTCATCGACGGGTTCATGATCCAGGGCGGCGGCTTCACGAAGGACATGAACCAGAAGCCGACCCGCGCGCCGATCCGCAACGAGGCGCAGAACGGACTGCGCAACCGCCGCGGCACCATCGCGATGGCGCGCACAATGGTCGTCGACTCGGCGACGAGCCAGTTCTTCATCAATCTCGTGGACAACGACTTCCTCGACTTCCGCGAGCCGACCCCGCAGGGCTTCGGGTACGCGGTTTTCGGCGAGGTGACGGACGGGCTCTCGGTCGTCGATGAGATCGCGAAAGTGAAGATCGGGTCCTTCGGCCAGCATGAGAACGTCCCGTCGGAGGCGGTCCTGATTCGCCGTGTCAGCATTGCGGAGTGATCGGGATGAAGAGGCTCGTGAGCTCTCTCCTCGTGTCGCTGTTCGCGGTCGGCACGCTGGTCGCGGGTGGCGTGAAGGTCTCCGAGCGCTTCGGATACGATCCGGTTGACGCGACGGCCAGCCTCCAGGCTGCGCTGGACTCGGGTCTGCCCGAGATCATCATCGACGCGCAGCAGGGGCCGTGGTACTCCCGCCCGCTCAAAGGCAGTCGGTCGAACATGACGATCGTCTTCGAGAAGGGCGCCTACATCCGGGCGAAACGCGGCGAGTTCCATCCCATCGCCTCCATCCTGCTCGAGTTTCGTTGCTGCACGAATATCGTTCTCCGCGGTCCCGGCGGTGACGCCTGCGGGCTCCGGATGTGGCGTGACGACTACGACGATCGATCCAAGTACGCCTGGAGCGAGTGGCGGCACGCCCTCGCGCTCCGCGCGTGCGTGAACGTCACCCTCGAGGGCGTGGGCTTTACCGAGAGTGGCGGCGACGGGCTCTACCTGGCGATGCTCAGCGGCCTCCCGACCCGCAATGTCACGGTGCGCAACTGCCTTTTCGACCGCAACTACCGCCAGGGCATCTCCGTGATCGCGGCGGACGGGTTCCTCGTCGAGGACACGCGGCTCACGAACACGAAGGGCACCCCTCCGGCGGCCGGCATCGACTTCGAGCCGAACCACGACTGGGAGCCCCTCAAGAACATCGTGCTGCGGCGCTGTCTCATCTCGGGCAACGAGGGCTGCGGCATACTTGTCGCCCACCAGAACTTCACCGGCGATTCGGATCCCATCTCCATTCGCGTTGAGGACTGCCGCGTGATGGACAGTGGCAAGAGCTCGCTTCGCTATGCCACCGGCACAACGAACGTGGATGTCCCCAAGGACGCTGGAACGATCGTCCTCCGGAACTGCCTGCTGGCGCGTGCTGGCGACGGCATCTCCCTTCGTCGCCGCGCCAACTGCACTGGCGGCGTGGCGTTCGAGAACGTCGTGATCGAGGACAGCTGTCAGCAGCGTCAGGAGACGTCTGACATCCATATCTCCGTCTCCGGGCACGTCTACAACGAGCCGGACTTCTTCACCTTCACGAATGTCACTGTGCGACGCGCCGTCGATCGCCCCGCGATTTCCTGGTCGCGTCGCGACACTCCTTACGTCGGTCGGCCGACGCGCGTGGACGGCGAGCTTCGGGTGGAGACGGCCGGTCGTGTCGAGAAGCAGGTTCTCGACGAGGCCTGGCGCAATGCGAACTTCCCGTTCACTTCCGTGCCAAAATCCTTGATCCTGCCTACGCTGCCTCGCGTCCAGATGAACCTGAAGGGCGCGAAGGTGACGGACAAGGCGCCCGGACAAATGCTGCCATGTGCGCCTGTCTTCGTGCGCGGGCACCAGGCTCGCTACTACGTGTTCCATGCGGCGCGCCCGGGCGAGGTGCATTTTCACTTCGTCCAGACGCTGATCGGCAAGGGGAAGTACTCGAACATGAAGCCGATCGATATCTGTGCGCACGGCAACCGTCGTTGTCTGGCCCGATTTGAGGCACCGCAGGCGGAGGAGGGCTGCGTTCTCACCTTTGTGGCGCCCAAGGCGGGATTCTACGATATCGACTTCTCGACGGGCGGCAATGGGCTCGCATTGGTCGCGGCGGATGTTCCCGTGGCTCTCCACGCATTCAAGGGAGACATCCCGCTCGTCGCGCCCAAGCGTTCGGATCGCAAGCGCTTTCCGGGCCCTGACGATCTCATCTTCCGCGTGACGGAGAATGTGCCGTTCGAATGCCAATTCATTAGCGAAGGCGCCGAGACTTTCTCCGCGGAGGTCATCGATCCTCAGGGAGTCTCCGTCTGGCGTGCGGATGTCATCGCAGATTTCGACCGCTGCCAGCCGAAGCCGCAGACCGGACTCTGGACGATGCGCATCGGTCCGCCGAAGAAAGGCGTCTGGGAGGATCACAAGGTCGCGCTTCGCGGCATCCCCTGCTGCCTCTTCCTCACGGCCGGCCGGTACTGGTAACTTGCGGAAGACTTTTCTGCCCAGAATGTGATATAATACGAACCTATGAAGCGGAAGTATAGATCTTTGGAGAGTTATTGCGAGGAGTATATGCGCTATCTTGGCATCGCCAAGACGGCGCGGCGCAGCTATGCGGAGAGCGTGCGGCTCCTGCGCGCGAAGGGGTTTCGGGAGCTGTCGGAATTCACGACGCTCAAGCCGGGCGACCGTGTCTATCGCGGCTACGAGGATCGCACGGTCATGGCGGCGGTAATCGGCAGACGTCCAGTTGCCACTGTCGGTCTCAAGGTCGTCGGCGGGCACACGGATGCGCCTCGTCTTGACCTCAAGCCGAAACCCCTCTACGAGAAGGGCGGGTGCGTCTATTTCGACTGCCATATCTACGGTGGCATCAAGAAGTACCAGTGGCTCACCCTGCCGCTGGCGCTCTACGGCACGATCGTGCGTACCGATGGCAGCAAGGTGCAGGTCGCCGTTGGGGACAATCCGGGCGATCCCGTCTTCATGATCTCCGACATCCTTCCGCATCTCGGGAAGGACCAGGCGCAGAAGAAGCGCGACGAGTTCTTCCCTGCGGAGGATCTGGATCCCGTCTGCTGGTCGACGGGGGAGACGATGGATGGGGGACGTGGCGTGAAGGACGCGAAGGCTCCCCGAAATCTGCTCGTCAGGTATCTCAAGCGGACATACAAGGTGAGCGAGGAGGATCTCCTGAGCGCCGAGCTGGAAATCGTGCCGGCGGGGATGCCGCGCTATGTCGGGTTCGATCGCGCACTCATCACCGGCTACGGCCATGACGATCGCGTCTGCTCCTTCGCGGGGCTCCAGGCGCTGATCGACGCCGCGGGCGAGTCGTCGGCGGTGACGGCCTCGATCCTGATGTGCGACAAGGAGGAAATCGGCTCGATGGGATCGACGGGCATGCAGAGCTCGTTCTTCGAGAACACCGTCGCCGAGCTCATCGAGCGCCAGGAGCGACGCGCGCGCGACATCCTCGTGCGCCGTGCGCTTGAGCGCTCGACGATGCTCTCGGCGGATGTCACGGCCGCGGCCGACCCGCACTTTCCCGATGTCGACTCGACCGGCAACGAGGCGCGTCTCCACAAGGGGCCGGCCGCCTCGAAGTACACGGGCGGTACGACGAAGGGCGGCGCGAGCGACTGCTCGCCCGAGTTCGTTGCCGAGATCCGGCGGATCATGGACGCAGAGAAGGTGACGTGGCAGATGGCCGAGCTCGGCAAGATGGAGAAGGGTGGCGGCGGCACGATCTCCCAATACATGGCCCGCTTCGGCATGAAGGTGCTCGATTTCGGCACGCCGATGTGGAACATGCACGCGCCGTGGGAGATCGTCTCGAAGTTCGACTGCTATCAGACCTACCGCGCCTATAGCGCGTACCTGAGGAGCTGACAGGGCAATCCAATCCACTGAGGAAGACAGTAAGATGAACAGTCGTGGAATTCTAATGGGGGCGGCGGTCGCCGCGCTGGTCTCAGGCTGCTGCTGCGGCGGTGGCGCGTGCGGTGTCGCGGCCTCCCGTTCCGATCAGCGGAGCATCGACCCGGTGATCGGCAACTGGAGCGTGAAGCTGCCGTTCGAGGACAAGTACGCAGGGAGTTTCATCTTCTCGCGCGATGAGAACGGCGTGCCCCGGGCGTTCGTCCTGTGCCGCTGGGGATCTCCTGAGTGGTGCTCCGACGTCAAGGTCGAAGGCGACAAGTTCTCGTTCCGCCATCCTGCCGGCCATCTCATCCGCGGCACGGTCAAGGGTTGCAAGTTGTCGGGCGAACTCGCCCCATGCGACAGGAAGACGGGTGTCGCGAAGGGCGACTTCAGACCCTTCTCCGGCTGGCGCAATCGTCCGTCGTGTCCGTTCGCCTCCACTAAGGACGCACGGCTGGGCGAGCCGATCGATCTGCTCGCGGACGGGCTCGCGGGCTGGGAGACAATGGACCCGAAGTCCAAGTTCGCCTGGACGTTCAAGAACGGCGTGCTCTCCAATGCGCTCGGGCTGAAGCAAGACGGGTCGTGGGTTCATGGAGGGGCGAATCTCCGCACGAAGCGCGGCGACTTCGGCGACTTCAAGCTCGAGTATGACGTGCGGGTGCCGAAGGGCTCCAATTCCGGCGTGTACCTGCGCGGACGGTTCGAGTGCCAGGTGGTGGACAGCTACGGGAAGCCGGTGGACTGCCACAGCATGGCGGCCTACTATGGTCGAGTGACGCCGATCGTGGCGGCGGAGAAGGCGCCGGGCGAATGGCAGCACGTCTCCGTCACCATCTACCGCCGTCGGCTGACGGTGGTGCTCAACGGCACGACGATCATCGAGGACGCCGAGATCACGGGCGTCACGGGAGGAGCAATTGATGCGGACATCGACGCGCCCGGGCCGATCTACCTTCAGGGCGATCATGCGGATGCGGACTATCGCAACATGATCCTGCGGCCTGCGCTGTGACGCGCCCGCAAGCACCCCAGACGGAGTTCCATTTCAAAAACAGGAAACGAAAATCAGAAAGGCACCATCATAATGAACATGAATCGTCGCAGTTTTCTACTCGGGTCCGCGGCGGCCGCATCGCTCGCCGGCTGTTCGACCGCCAAGGTGGGGGTGCGCCCACGCAAGCCTGGCGAGCCCATCAGCGTCGCCATGATCGGCGTCGGCATCCAGGGCCGCCAGGCGTTGCTGCCGCAGTTCCTCTCCCAGCCGAACGTGCGCGTCACCACGGTATGCGACTGCGACCGCACGCGTCGCGAGGATGCGGCCCAGCGCGTCAACGCCCATTACAAGGACAGCGCGTGCAAAGCCGTCGCCGATTTCCGCGCCGTCCTTCGCGACCCGGAGATCGACGCGGTGTGCATCGCCACGCCGGACCACTGGCACGCCTACATGTCCGTCGAGGCGATGAAGCACGGCAAGGACGTCTACTGCGAGAAGCCCCTCACGTTCTCGATCGACGAGGCGAAGAAGGTGATCGCCGCTCAGGCGAAGTACGCGCGCGTCTTCCAGACCGGCTCGATGCAGCGCAGTTGGAAGAAGCTCTCCGAGTTCCGCGTCGGCTGCATGATCGTGCGGAACGGCTACATCGGCGAGCTCCTGTACGTGGACGCGAACTACGGCAGGGGCGGACAGAAGCTCGGCGGGCCGTCGCATCCGGTGCGCTTCTGGGACGATCCGGCGAAGGCGAACGAGGAGGCCGACGGTTACGAGCAGCTGGGTGAAGACGGCTGGAACATGTGGCTCGGGCCGGCGAAGTGGCGGCCCTACTCGAACCAGCTCGCTCCGAAGGGCGTCAACAAGTTCTACCCGATGTTCTG
Source organism: uncultured bacterium (assembly GCA_902773015.1). Lineage (GTDB taxonomy): Bacteria > Verrucomicrobiota > Kiritimatiellia > RFP12 > UBA1067 > UBA1067. The sequence goes on along the minus strand of CACYCW010000004.1, from coordinate 24,369 downwards.
GCGTTTCGACGATGACATCGGCTCGGGATACAACGGCGACTGGGGCGCACATCACCTCGACATCGCACAGTGGGGAATGGACATGGACCGCTCCGGCCCGTACCGCATCATCCGCTCCGACGAGCCGTATTCGACAAATCTCTACCACGGCGGACGGCGGCAGTTCGGCATGCGGATGCTCTTCCGCAAGCCCAACGGGGAGGATATCGAGCTTTACCACGGGCCGTTCGGCACGTGGGGGACGGTCTTCTACGGCACGGATGGCATCGTCGCCGTGAACCGCGGCAAGATCGCGGTCTGGAAGGGCACAGGTCTCGTCAAACCCAATGCCGAGGTGCGCAAGGCACTGCAGGACGCAAGCTTCATGAAGGACAAGCTCGTCGCCGCGTCCGTCGGCAAGGACTACGGTACGGACAGCAGCGCGAAGAAGGACGACAGTCTCACGAAGGCTCTCGAGAAACTCGTCAGCGAGTTCAAGATCGACTCTGCGCCGATCCAGCTCTACAGGAGCGAGAACCAGGTGAAGAACTTCTGCGAGTGCATCGAGACGCGTGCGCCGACGATCTCGCCCGCCGAGGTCGGCGGCCGCAGTGCGACGCTGTGCCTCCTCTGCAACCTGAGCTACCAGTACGACACCGGCTTCGACTGGGATCCCGTCCGCATGGAGATTCGCGGGTCGAACCCGAAGGGCGTCTCGATCGAGCGCACTGACTACCGCGACGGCTGGAACATCGTCGTCTGATCGCGAACGCGACATGAAAGGTCCGTTGTCATGAACAGGAGAGAGTTCTTCAAGTCGGCCGCGGCGCTCGCCGCGATGGGGACGCTGTCACCGCGCAAGGCCGCCGCGCACGCCCCCAAGCCGAAGGCGAACAACAACCCGATCTGGCTGATGACCTCGGCCTTCGCGGCGGATCGCACGTTTGCCGATGTCGTGAAGCGGGCGCAGTCCGTCGGTGCGCAGGGGCTCGAGGTGTGCGTCTTCCGCCGCGACACCGACCGGGCGGACCACATCGCGACGCATCTCGACTACGAGAAGTTCAATCTTGACGAGGCGAAGCGCGTCATCGATCTCTGCAACGAGACGGGAATCCGCATTTCCGTCGGCGCCTACGACAACCTCATCGGCGGTAAGATCGAGAACCAGCTCGTCAACCAGAACCACATCCTCAAGCTGATCCGCATCGCGGCGCTTCTCGGCGGGGACGCGAACGACGTGGTCTGCGGCACGTTCGTCGGCTATGACACCCTGCTCGGCAAGGAGGACTGCGGCTTCGAGAAGAACCTGATGAAGTTCAAAAAGGTCTTCGCACCGATCGTCAAGTACGCCGAGTCGCTCGGTGTCACGCTGTGCGTCGAGAACTGCCCGATGGAGGGCTGGCAGCCGGTCTCCGCGCCCGACTGCTACAACAACCTGCCGGGCTGTCTCGCGGCGCGCAAGCTCATGTACGCGCTCATCGAGTCGAAGAACCTGCAGGAGACGTATGACCCGTCCCATGACATCTGGCAGCACATCGACCCGACGGACGTCATCAACGCGATGGACTTCTCTCGCCTTCGCCGTATCCACATCAAGGGCACGCGCAACTTCACGAACGACGCGGAGGCCGTGCACTGGGGACGGCTCTTCCCGCAGCAGTCGGTCGATGCCGCGCTTGCGAAGAAGGCCGGTGTTCCGCTCCCCGGCGGCGAGTGGGACCGTCTCAGCTACGAGCCGCGCCTTCCCGGTTTCGGCGGCAGCGACTCGTGCGACTGGACGAAGTTCCTGGAGACGCTGATGGCCAAGGGCTATCGGTATCCTTTCGTCATCGAGAACGAGGGCTGCAACAGCTCGCACACCGGCAACATGGGCGCGACGCTGCAGGGCTTCCGGGCGACCATCCTCAACACCGCGCCGGTCGTCTGGCCCCTCGGCCCCGATGGCTACGCCTACGACGCCTCGGCCGTCCAGCCGATGAAGATGACCCAGACCAAGGAGATCCCGGTCGTCACCATGGGCGATCTCGCCTAGGACGGTTCCGCACGTGGCGCTCGCCGCGGCGCTTGCGCGTCTCGCCGGAAGCCTTTCTCAGCCGTTTTCCGGAAAGGCGTTAATCACAACTTTACCGGTTGACTTTTGGGGTCGGGTTTTGGTATACTGTCACAACAAGCAGGCAGAATCCCTGCTATAAGGAGAGAGGATGACATCACCATGAAAAACATATCTAAACTGCCGGTTGGTATTCTCGTAATGGCCATCTTGTCGGGCTGGGCCAATGCGGCGACGCCGGCCCATTGGGAGACGAATTTCACGAACTCTCTCGCGACCGCGACGGCGCAAGGGGTTCCGATTGTCGTCTTCTGGGGGCATTTGAAGTGCACGCACTGCAACTGGTTTGTCTCGAACGTGAAGGATTCATCCGAACTCGCGACCTGGGTCGCCGAGCACCCGGTCGTCTTGACGTTCAAGGATGAAGTGGGCTGGAACAGCAAGACCTACCCTGATTTCGCAGGGTGGAAGACGACCTGGCCGGCGGACTACCGCGCGGCCTACGAGTGGCTCGACACGATCGGGGGAACAAGTGTCCACACGTTCCCGAAAATCGGTCTCTACTGGAAGAAACCCTCCGGAGACATCGTGAAGAACGTCGTCAGCTGGGGGGACGAAAAGCCCGCTGCATCGTTCGTCGCCCATCTCGACAGGTATCTGGGCGATTTTCTTGCCGGGGCGCAGTTTGCAGTCGGCACCACGCCTTGCGACCGGCTCGAGGCAGTTGCAGACACAAAAACCGTCGATATCCCGCTTGAGCGGGCGAAGACGGCCGCTGCGACGACCCGGTTGGTGGCGACATTCCCGAACGGCGGTGTGGTGACGAACGAAGTGGATTGGGCGGAGGGTGTGCGTGGGCAGTCCGTGGCGCTGAACATTCCCGATGGCGCATTCATTCCGGGAGCATTCGTCTCTCTTGCGCTCACGAGCGAGGGCATGCCTGCGGCCGTGACCTCGCTCGTCGCGTTTGTCGAGGAGCCGGAGAACTCACCGAAGAATCCGCGTTGGATCGGAGAACGCGACCTTGAGACGCTTGCGGCCGGCGAATGGACGATGGATCTTGATCTTGTGAAGGCTCGCGCGTCGGAGCGGGGGCGTCCATCGCTCGTCATCGTAGGCGGTTCGCTCTGGTGCCCCGACTGCGTGAAGACCGACCACTATCTCGTCAACACCGAACCGTTCAAGGAGTGGCTCAAGTCAAATGATGTCTCCTGCGCGGCCATTGACGTGCCGACAGTGGCTGCCGATGGCACGGTCGGCAAGACATCGCTGCTCACCTATGCGCCGACCTCCGTCAGCGACCGCTACGTGAACTCCACGGACCCGAAACAGGAGCGAGTGCAGAGCGGGGCGGGTTACCTCTCGCGTCATCAAATTCCTCAGACCGGGAACGGCGGGACTAACGCGACCGAGATCGCCGCGCGTAACCTGCTCCTTCTTAACAGCGACACGGAGCACGGCGGTTTCTGCCGACCCGAGAATCTGTCCAGCGACAACGCCGAGACGCAGCGCTGGAAGACCGGCATCCCCTGTCTCATTCTCCTGCGGCCGGACGGCACGGCCACCGGGCGGCTCTATCAGTTCAACAACGTGAGCCCCGGGGACACCTCGGCGCTTGACGCCTATCTCCGGCGAATGGATGAGCTGGTGGCGCTGTGCGACGAGCCAGGAGAGGAGGCGAATGCCGACTGGCGCACGACGGGTGACCTGCTGGGACTGACGACCAACCGCGAGGCGAGCGTCTCCGCAATTGACCTTGCCGACTGGTATCGGCTGGAGACGCCGACCCATTGCGCAGAGGGCGAAATCACGGTGAAGGCGCTTGAGTCCTCGGCCGATGAGGGGGCCTTGAACGAGACGAACCTCTGGCTGAGACTTGTCCGTGTCGGATCGACGACAGGGACAGTGGCAACGGTCAAGGGGAATGTGTTTGCCGGCGTGACCCTGCCGGTCGTCGTCAAGGCGGACGAGGCGGAATGGTTTGTGGAAATCCGGGCGATCGACACGTCGGCTGCTTTTGCCCTCGACCGCGCGACGAATTCCATCATTGGCTATTCAATTACGACTTCGCTGGAGAACCGTCCGTCTGCGCCCGTCTTCGAGCGTGCCGGCGAGAAGGTCCCGGAGAAGACGGCAGGGACGAGGACGATCCAGGTGCTGCGCGAAGGCGGAGTGGCCGGGGTGCTTCATGCGTCGGTCGTGCTCGATGTCGCGGCGACGACGGCGTCCCCGGGCACATACGAATGGGAGAATTCCATGCTTGAGTGGGCGGATGGCGACGCGGAGCCGAAGATCGTGAAGCTGAAGATCGTCGATGACACGATCTGGGATGGGGACCGGCAGATCGTCCTGAGAATCGCCGATATCTCTGGTGATTTCCTCAAAGGGGATTCTATCGGTCCGACGAATTTCGTGGAGGAGATCACTGAGGACGACAAGATGTTGCAAGGCAAGCTCGCGATCACGGCGACGGATCCGGCGATGGCGAAGACGATGACCGTCGTCGCGAGGGAGGGGTCCGTTCTCGACATCTCGGTCGAGCGTCTCCTGGGCGCCGCGACCTCCGTCACGTGCGATGTGGCGACGGCGCAGGGGACGCTCTCCAGCAATGTCCTTGTCTGGACTCATCTCGATCGCGTTCCGGTGAAGCATGTGGAGCTCGCGGTGCCGATGATCGCCGACTTGGGCAAGAAGCGGTCGTTCACCGTGACCATCACTCCGCAGGCGGGGGCGGCGGTCGACAAATCGAAGCGGAAGCTGACGGTCAACGTGGTCACGGCGGACTCACCGGGCTTTGAGGTCGATACGCGCCGCTACGCGATCCGTCGCTACGTCTCCTTTGCGGACGAGATCGCCGTGAGCGAGTGGAAGGGCGGTCGTCTCGTGCTGAAGAAACTCTCGGGTTCATTGCCAACCGGTGTGAAAGCGAAGCTGCTGCTCGAGGGCGGGGTTGTGAGGCTGGTCCTCTCGGGTACGCCGACGAAGGCGAAGGACGCGACGGTGGCCTATCAGATCATCGAGCAGCGTCCGAAGGCCGATCCGACGAAGGTAGCGGGAGTTGCCGGCACGACGGTGCGGTTGGTCTTCTCGGTGAGCGACATCACGGTCGTGGGTAAGGACGGCCAGGGCGCGAACGCGTTCGTTGCTAAGACGCGCACCTTCGGCGACATCCCGGTTGTCGATGCTGCCGCGGGCGTCCTTGCGGGCCGGCTCACCGTCACAGTGCCGAAGACGGGCAAGTTGAGCGCGAAGTACCTCTGCCGTGCGGGAACCATCGCGTTCACATCCTCGTCGTGGGCCGCCTGCGATGACGTTACCGGAACACTGACTGCGGTTCTCAAGCCGAAGAAGGCTGGTTATGCGCTCGCGGTGACAATGGCTTCGGATGGGACTTTCGGTTACGAGATCGACGATGTGGATGATCTGACGGAGCCGGTTGTCGGGACGGCCCTGCCGGCGCCCTGGAACAAGGCGACAAGGCTTGCGAAGTCCTGGACGGGGCTGTTTACCGTTGACTGCCCGGCGACCAACCTGGTCTCGTCCGCCGTGACGAACGTGCCGACGGGTGATGCCTGGTTCACGCTCAAGATGAACACGGCATCCGCGGTGAATGCGGGCAAGATGACCTATGCCGGTCGGCTCGCGAACGGCAAGTCGTTCAGCGGCAGCGCGGTGCTTCGCGATCGCGGAGAGTCGGCGGGCGTGCCGGTCGTCATTCGCACCGCGACTGACTACTTCACGGCCTATGCTGACATTGCGGCAGAGGCAGCGGCCCTGTATACGGGTGCAGACGAGCATCGGACCGTTGTCGCGGTCGAGGGGGTCGCTCCGCGCTGGCGACACTCTGAAAGCTGGTCGACGAACGAGTGCCACGAGGTGACGTACGGACTCTACGGGGCCTACTATGATGCGAAGGAGGATATCGAGGAATGCGCCCGCACGGCATCCCGTTTCGGTGGTGTGCCTCTTTGGTTTACGACCTGGGGTGCGGCTGCGGAGGTGTCGATCAACGTTGAGGGGAAGGGGCCTTACATCGATGGGGCTAACCCCATTCGGCTGTCGCTGAAGTTCAAGCGCGCGACCGGTGTCCTGAGCGGTACGTTCATGTGCCTGCCCGAAGGGGCGACGTCCGCCATCAAGGTGAACTACGCGGGGATCCTGCTCCCGGGGTGGGGCGGCTGCGGGGCGTGCGCTCCCGGAGAGGTTTTCCGTCCGCTCTTCGCCGGTTCGTTCTGGCGGACGCAGAAGGTCGTCGAGCAGACGGCCGCTGGCAAGCGCAAGAGCCACTCGGTCGTGCGCGGTGGAGCAATCGCCATCGGTGAGAGCGTGGACGGCTCCGGCGGCGGCGACTGATTCCAGCCCTGGGTTGCCGCGTGGGTGGGATTGACAGAAGCGGATAACTTTGGTACCATTCTGATTCATGAATCACAGACAGAAGTTCTCGGTGCGCTTGGCGGCTGCCGTCCTGGCGACGCTTTCAGCGTTTCTTGCACACGGCGCGACGCGATACGAGGCGACGTGGGATTCGCAAGTAGGAGAGGACGGGGCCGACAATCGTGCCATTGCGAGATGAGATGAGATTGCATCAGTCCCATGCTGATTGGAAATGAAAGTTGACATCAAGAACAGGGAACAGATCAACCGGATGCGCGAGGCGTGCCGGATGAGCGCGGAGATTCGTGACATCTGCGCCGCGGCCGTCGCGCCCGGCGTCACCACCGCCGAGATCGACGATCTCGTCGTCAGCTACTGCGAGAAGCACCATGTCAAGGCGAGCTTCCACGGCTACGGCGGCTTTCCCGGGCACATCTGCGTCTCAATCAACGACGAGGTCATCCACGGCATCCCGAGCCCGCACCGCGTGATCATGCCCGGCGATCTCGTCAAGACGGACGTCGGCATCCTCAAGGACGGCTACAACGGCGACACGTCGCGCACCGTCGCGCTTGGCGTGACCGACCCCGAGGTGCTGCGGCTCGTCGAGACGACTCGAGCCTGCCTGAAGGCCGGCATCGCCGCGTGCGGTCCCGGCGTCCATCTCGGCGATGTCGGCTACGCGATCCAGCAGGTCGCCGAGGCGGCGGGCTTCGGCATCGTCCGCGACTGGATCGGTCACGGCGTCGGTCGGAATGTGCACGAGGACCCTGAGGTTCCGAACTGCGGCAAGCCCGGAACGAAACTCGTGCTGCGGCCGGGCATGACGATCGCCATTGAGCCCATGATCACGCTCACGAAGAAGGGGGAGAAGACGGATGTCCTGGAGAACAACTGGACGGTCGTGACGCGTGATCGGTGCATGGCGGCCCACTTCGAGCACACCGTCGCCATCACCGATGACGGCTGCGAGATACTGACTTTGCCGGCGGACTATCCCTGAAACCCTTAAGCCCGAAGGCGCTTCGGTCGAATGGCGGCTGATTGCTTGGGGGTGGATGGTTCGTCGGCATTAACATGAAACAAACAACAAAAAGGAGACAGAAGATGGACAGACGTGAGTTTCTCAAGGGCACGGCGTGGATGGGCGCGGCAGCGGTCGCCGCCGGCTGTGCCACAGAAGGCCTCGGCCTCGGTGGCTGCGGCAGCATGGCGCTCTATGCCGACAAGCCGTTCAGGAAGCTGCGCGTCGGCATCGTCGGCCTCGGCCGTGGCCAGGCTGGCGTCAGGGGTTTCAACGTGATACCCGGGTGCGAAATCACCGCGATTTGCGATCTCAACGCCGTGCGCATCGATTGCACGCTCAAGGCGATCGAGACCGCGAAGCGTCCGAAGCCGACAGTCTACACCGGCGGACCCGAGGAGTGGAAGCGCCTATGTGACGATCCGAATGTCGATCTCGTCTACAACGCGACGCCGTGGCAGTTGCACGTGCCGATTGCGCTCTATGCGATGCACGCCGGCAAGCACGTGGCGACCGAAGTGCCGAGTGCGTTCACAGTGGACGAATGCTGGGAGCTCGTGGAAACCTCCGAGAAACTCCGCCGCCACTGCATGCAGCTTGAGAACTGCTGCTACGGCGAGACGGAAATGCTGGCACTGAACCTCTGCCGCAGCGGCATTCTCGGCGAGCTCGTGCATGGCGAGGGCGCGTACATCCATGATCTTCGCACCCACAATTACGGTAACTGGGACGATGCCACCCCCGGCAGGGATAAGTCATTGGATTCGGGGGCCTACTGGAACTACTGGCGACTCCGGCACAACGTCGCGCACAAGGGCAATCAGTACACGACCCACGGCCTCGGCCCGATCTGTTGGTACATGAACATCAACCGCGGCGACGCGTTCGACTACCTCGTGTCGCTCGAGTCGAATCAGGCCAACTTCGAGGCATTTGCGAAGGCGCATTATCAGTCCGACGACCAGAAGAACGGCTGGAAGACGAAGATGCGCGTCGAGATGGGTGACATGAACACGATGCTGATCAAGACCAAGCTCGGCCGGTCGATCATGGTCCAGCATGACGTCAGCTCGCCGCGTCCCTACTCGCGTATCAACACGATTACAGGCACGAAGGGAATTCTCACCGACTATCCTTACCGCGTCGGCTGGGAAGAGAAGCCCGGCGCCGGCGTCCATCAGTTCTTCGATGAGAAGAGGGCCGCGGCTGTTCGCCAGGAGTACCGCCATCCGCTCTGGAAGCAGGCCGGCGAGCTCGCCAAGAAGCTGGGCGGCCACGGCGGCATGGACTTCCTGATGGTGCTGCGTCTCGCCTACTGTCTCCAGAACGGACTGCCGCTCGACCAGAACGTCTACGACCTCGCGAGCTGGTGCTGTCTCTGCGAACTGAGCGAGAAGTCGGTGCGTAACCGCAGCGCGACGATGGACGTGCCCGACTTCACGCGCGGCGAGTGGAAGAACGTGCCACCGCTCGGCGACCTGTCCGTCGACATGGGCAAGATGGGGTTTTCCGCCTGAGCGCCGTCACCGAGACCCCCGATGGCGTGATCCTGTGCGTGAGGGCGCAGCCGCGCTCCTCTCGCGCAGGCCTTGACGGGCTCATCGGCGACGCGGTTCGCGTGCGCATCCGTTCGGCGCCGGTCGACGGCAAGGCGAACAAGGAGCTCGTCGAGACGCTGGCCGATGCGTTCGGGCTGCCGAAGTCGGCCGTTGTCTTCAGGAGCGGCGAGACGGCAAAGTCGAAGCGTCTTCTTCTTAGGGGGATTTCCGCCGCCGCGGCCGAGGCGGTCATCGTCGGCAGTCGGACGTAGGGGCAATGAGATTCGTCGTCACGGCCGGTCCGACTCGGGAGCATCTTGACCCGGTGAGGTTCCTCTCGAACCCGTCGACCGGCAAGATGGGTTTTGCAGTCGCCGCCGCCGCGGCACGATGCGGCTCTGTCGTCACGCTTGTCGCCGGCCCCGTCGCGCTGAAGACGCCGCGCGGCGTCAGACGCATCGATGTCGTGAGCGCGCGGGAGATGCTCGCGGCGACCGTCCAGGTAGTCCGCGAATCGCTCGACGCGGGAGAGGAGACGGCCGTCATCGCCACCGCCGCAGTCGCCGACTGGCGGCCTGCGCGGTGCGCGTCGCGCAAGCTGAAGAAGTCACAGATGACCGGCAATCTCCGCCTTGTGCGCAACACCGACATCCTGAAGACCCTTTCACGAATTAGATCACATCGGACATCTCTTCATCTCGTCGGATTCGCGGCGGAGACCGACCATGTGCTCGCAGAGGCGGCGCGCAAGTGCCAGGAGAAGGGGCTGGATTTCATTGTCGCGAATGACGTGACGGAGCGTGGCTGCGGGTTCGGATCGGACACCAACCGCGTGGCCTTTGTCCATCCTGACGGAACGGTTCAGCGCCTGCCACTGCTCACGAAGCGCCAGGTCGCATCACGCATTCTGGCGCACTTGAAAGCCAAGGGGAAAATTTGATATAATATTCAGACATTTGACTTGAAAGGAAACAAGAATCATGAAAATGACATGGCAGCCGTCTAAGATCAAGCGGAAAAGGAAAATCGGCTATCGCGCACGCAAGGCGACGAAGGGCGGGAGGAAGGTTCTCGCGGCTCGTCGTGCTAAGGGGCGCAAGCGCCTGACGCAGGTCTGAGGGCCGACGGAATGTCCACGCGACTCCCCGGGGCGAGATACGCGCGTATCTTCGACCGGGGGCGTTCCGTCAAGGGACGTCTCCTCGTTGCGTGGCATCTGGAATCGCCTGACGCCGACCGCAGGGCCGGCGTCGTCGTTTCCAAGCGGAGCTTTCACGATGCCGTCGATCGTAACCGGGCCAAGCGCCTTCTGCGCGAGGCGTTTCGGTTGCTCGTGAAGGAGGGGGCGATGCCCGAGCGCACGGAATGGATTCTGATCGGTCGCGCATCCCTAGTGGGAAAGAAAGTGTTGGACGTTATGGAGGACCTGCGCACGTGTCTCGCCTCGCAAGCATCCCGAGACGGGCGCTGATCCTCCTCGTGAGAGCGTACCAGGTCACGTTGAGTCCGCTGATGGGCGGAGCGTGCCGATTCGAGCCGAGTTGCTCGAACTACATGATCGAGGCGCTGCGGATGCACGGGGCCGTGAAGGGAACGCTCCTCGGGTTGTGGCGCATCATGAGGTGCCATCCCTTCGGTGCGCACGGATACGATCCGGTGCCGGTGAAAGGGCGGTGGCGGAACGATTTCGAGAGGAATGCGGTATGAACAGAACTGAGAAGATCATCTGCCTTATCCTGGGTGGTGTGCTCGCGTGGTACATCTTCAGCGAGGCCGGGCGTGCGAAGGAGAGCGCCAAGCGGCAGGCCGAGACGGCCCAGGCGATCGCCGAGCAGGCACAGCGAACGACAGCGACCGACGTCAGTCGACAGCAACCGATGCAGACGGCTGTCGATGGCAATCGGCCGCAAGCGGCGGTTCGCGAACCGGCGAACCCCGTCGAGCCGCAGAAGCCATCGGTACCCGAGAAGATCGTCACGCTTGAGAATGACGAGGTTAAGCTCGAGCTTTCGACGTGGGGGGCGGTTGTCAAGAAGGTGACGCTCAAGAACTATGCGCGGGACTGCGGCCCTGTCTCGGATGAGAACTTGCCGGTGGTGCTCGACTTCTCGGCCTCGCCGCTCGGCGCAGGCGAGACGATCGAGGCGTTCACGATCGCCGAAGAGAATCCGGCCGAGAAGTCCGTGTGGTTCACGAACGGCGAGAGGAGCCGCCTGATTTCGCTCGACAAGGACTACCGCATCAGTGTGGCGGACAAGGGAATCTCCGGATCCGTCTCGCTCGGCGCGATGACCATGGGCAGCTCGAAGAACGACCTGCTATCCGTCGACAGCTGGGTGCTGGATGCGGGCAAGGGCAAGCCCGGCGTCATCCACCATGGCGACGACGACTCGCCGCTCAAGCCCTATCTCGTCGCCGGCCTCGCGGGCGGGTGCAGCGGCTCGCAGTCCGCGGCGGGGATGCCCATTCGTCAGGTCATAGGCTACATGCGCCCGCAGACTTGGGTGGCGATGAAGAACCGGTTCTTCGTGACAGCGCTTGCGGCGAGCACCGAGCCGATCGCGGGGTTCCGGGCGACGGTGACGCGCGACACGGCGGCGGCGAACTACCGGCCCGAGAGCATCTCCGCGACAGCGAGCTTCAGGGCAGACGGACCCGAGCGCACGCTCACCTTTTACGTGGGGCCGAAGAAGCAGTCGCTCCTCTGGGACCTTGGAATGAAGGATGTGATGGAGTTCGGCATGTGGCGCTGGCTCTGCTATCCGCTCGTCTGGGTGCTGAACCTCTTCAACGGATGGATACCAAACTACGGCATCGCCATCATCCTCCTCACGATCCTCGTGCGTGTCCTCTTCTGGCCGCTCACCCACAAGTCGACGGTGGGCATGAAGAGGATGCAGGAGATCCAGCCGCTCATGAAGGATATCCAGACGAAGTACAAGGACAATCCTCAGCGGATGCAACAGGAGATCTGGATGCTCTACAAGGAGAAAAAGGTGAACCCGCTGAGCTCGTGCCTGCCGATGCTGATCCAGATACCGGTGTTCATCGCGCTGTTCAACGTGCTCCGGTCGGCGGTCGAGCTTCGGTACGCGCCATTCCTCTGGATATCAGACCTATCCGAGCCCGAGGCGCTCTTCGCGGATTGGTTCCCCTTCGGCGGGCTCAACATCCTGCCCATCCTGATGGCGGTCTCGACGGGTCTGCAGAGCGCGTTCACGCCGTCGACGGGTGACGCGAAGCAGCAGCGGATGATGATGATCTTCATGCCGCTCATGATGCTGGTGATGTTCTACTCGTTCCCGTCCGCGCTGTCGCTCTACTGGTTCCTCTCGAACCTGTTCTCGATCGTGCAGATGTGGATCATCCGTCGGCAGACCGCGAAAAAGCAGGCGACTCTCTTCCCCGAGGTGATCGACCCTCCACAGACACGGCAGATGCGCCGCCACGGCGCGACGTCCGGTCAATGACGGGGGATGGCGATTCATCAGGTGCATCAGGAACCACAGGAGAGTAGACACGGATCATGAGAACGAATCGTCGGCAGTTCATCTCGGTCATGGCGATCACCGCCGGAATGGGTGTCGCGGCCACGGGATGCGCCACCCCATGCGCCTGGCGCACAGCACGCCCGTTCGCCATCCCTGACGTCGTCTAGAATTCCTTCCATTGAAATCCGCAATGAAAGACACGAGTCTCAAGACCTACGGCGAGGACGTCTTCTCCGAGCGTGCGATTCGAGAACGCCTCAACCGGCCCGTCGCGACAAAGCTGCTCGCGACGATGCGCGAGGGAAAGCCCCTCGACCCGACGATCGCCGATGCGGTCGCTGAGGGCATGAAGAACTGGGCGCTCGCGAAGGGCGCGACCCACTTCACCCACTGGTTCCAGCCGCTCACCGGCGGCACCGCCGAGAAGCACGACGCCTTCCTCGAGCCAACTGGACCCGCTCAGGCGGTGCAGCGCTTCTCGGGGCAGAATCTGATCGGCGGCGAGACGGATGCGAGCTCCTTTCCCTCGGGGGGGCTTCGCAGCACGTTCGAAGCGCGTGGCTACACCGCATGGGATCCGACCTCGCCCGCCTTCATCAAGCGTCACGACAACGGCGCGACCCTGTGCATTCCGACCGCGTTCTGCTCCTATAACGGAGAGACGCTCGACATGAAGACGCCGCTCCTCCGGTCGATCCAGGCCGTCTCGCGCGCGACCGAGCGGCTGATGCACAAGTTCCGCCAGCCCAAGGCGCACGTCGACATCACACTCGGCGCGGAGCAGGAGTACTTCCTCATCGACAAGTGCTTCTGCATGAAGCGGCCCGACCTGTTGCAGACCGGCCGCACCGTCTTCGGCGCCGCACCCGCGAAGCACCAGCAGCTCGAGGACCACTACTTCGGCGCCATCAAGCCGCGCGTCCTGAAGTTCATGACTGAGGTCGAGGATCGCCTCTGGCGCCTCGGCATCCCGGCGAAGACGCGCCACAACGAGGTCGCACCTGCCCAGTTTGAGCTCGCCCCGATGTTCGAGAGCCTCAATCTCGCCGTCGACCACAACATGCTCATCATGGAGGTGCTGCGCCAGACCGCCGAACGAAACGACCTCGTCTGCCTCCTGCACGAGAAGCCATTCGAGGGCGTCAACGGCTCCGGCAAGCACTGCAACTGGTCGATCTCCTACGGCGGACGCAACCTGCTCTCCCCCGGCTCCAACCCGCGCGAGAACGCCATTTTCATTACTTTCCTGCTGGCCATCATCCGCGCGATCGAGATGCATGCCGACATCCTGCGCGAGACGACGGCCGGCGCCGGCAACGATCACCGCCTCGGCGCGAACGAGGCACCCCCCGCCATCATCTCCGTCTTCCTCGGCGACGAACTCAACGCCGTGCTTGATTCGATAGAGAAGGGGATGAGGGACGAGGGAAAAGGGGTGAGAGAAGGAGGAAGGGGGATGAAACTGCGGATCGGTGTCGACACGTTGCCTCCGCTTCCGAAGGACACGACGGACCGCAATCGCACCTCTCCCTTCGCCTTCACCGGCAACAAGTTCGAGTTCCGCGCACCCGGCTCCTCGCAGAACTGCGCTAAGAGCCAGATGGTGCTCAACACGATCGTCGCCGAGTCGATCGACGCCCTATGCGACAAGCTGGACGCGATGAAGGGCGATTTCAATGCCAATCTCCAGAAGCTACTCCAGGCCCAGGTGAAGGCCCACAAGCGCGTCATCTTCTCCGGCGACGGCTACTCGTCCGACTGGCCGAAGGAGGCGAGACGCCGCGGGCTCCCCAACCTGCGCGACACGATGGCTTCCCTCGCGCCGCTCAAGGACGAGCGCAACATCGCGCTCTTCGAGCGCTACGGCGTCCTTTCGCGCGGCGAGATGCTCTCCCGTTGGGAGATCGGTATGGAGGACTACCACCGCCGCATCCGGATCGAGGCCGGCATCGCCCTTGAAATCGCCCGCTCGATGATCCGCCCCGTGGTGGCGGACGAATTCTCGAAGCTCGCGACGGCGATCGGCCAGGCACGCAAGGACGGCCTCAAGGTCGGCATCCGCGGGCTCACGGCGCTGTCGATGAAGCTCGGCGCCGGTCTCGACGACCTCCATGTCAAGTGCGATCGGCTCGAACGTGCCCTCGCGCGCGGTCGTCACCCCGACCAGATTGCGGCGATGGAGGACCTGCGCCGCACGGTCGATCGGCTAGAGGGGCTCGTCGACGACTCGCGCTGGCCGCTACCGAAATACCGTGAGATGCTCTTCGTCTACTAGGAAAGGAGAATGACCATGAAGATGGCAGGAAGTCTGATGATCGTCGTTGCGGCAGTGCTTGCGTGCGGGGGGACGTTCGGCGCTAACGAAAGGGATGTCGTCATCGAGAACGCGCGGTTCCGGCTTGTCGTCGGGGCGGATGCGAAGGTGTGCTCGCTCGTCCTGAAGGCGACAGGCGAGGAGTGTGCGAACGCCGCGGAGGGCGTGCCGCTCTTCTCCGTCACCCAGGATCGTCCGTTCAACAACGAGATCAAGCTCATCCATCCGAACAAGCGCACGACGTATCCGGCGAACGCGATCCGCCGCGAGGGCGACCGTCTGGTCGTCGGCTTCGCGATCGCGCCCTATGAGGCGGCGGTCGGCCTACGCGTCACGGACAGCTATGTCGAGTTCCGACTTGACGATTTCATCGTCGAGAAGATGGACTACGACTACCTCAAGATGGACGTGCCGCCGGTCGCGTCCTTCCGCGTTCTCCAGCTGCCGGTCCGCGACAGGAAGAACTTTGGTGACTGGCTCAACGCAAGCTGGGACGAGAAATCGGCAATCGGCGTCGTCGGCACCTCGCCCTACGCCGACATCGACCACGAGAACCGCAGCGGATTTCGCATTCTCACCGCCGATCTCGTGCGCGGACAGAAGCTGAAGGGCGCCTCGGCCGCGCTCATCGCGGCGAACGGGCGGGAGGACTTCCTCGACTGCATGGACGCGCTCGAGGTCGACTTCGACCTGCCGCGCGGCGTACAGAGCCGTCGCTCCGACGCTGTCAACGCCTTCATCTACCACGTGAGCGGCGAGGCGAGTCCGCGGAACATTGACAAGCACATCGAATGGGCCCGTCGCGGCGGATTCAAGTACATGACCTTCAATGCCGGCAACTTCACGCGGACGGCCCCATCGTGGGGGCTCAATGGGGACTTCGACTGGAGCGAACTCTTTCCAGAGGGTGCGGCTGATCTCCGCAGGATGCTGGCCAAGGTGAAAGCCGCCGGCATCCACCCGGGCCTGCACTTCCTCCACACGCACATCGGTCTCAAGAGTCGCTACGTGACGCCCGTCGCCGATCCGCGCCTCAACAAGACGCGTCGCTTCACGCTTGCGCAACCCCTTGACGCCACGACCAATGCGACAGAGATCACGGTCTACGAGCCGACGGAGGGCGTGACGATGTTCGCTCCCTGCCGCGTGTTGCAGTTCGGCGGCGAGCTCGTCTCCTATGAGAGCTACACCACCGAGCCTCCCTATCGGTTCCTCGGCGTCCGGCGCGGCGCGCACGACACGCGAGTCGTCATCCATCCGCGCGGCGAGATCGGCGGCATCCTCGACATCAGTGAGTACGGCTCCCCGATGAGCTGCTACGTCGACCAGCTCTCCGACCTGCAGGAGGAGGTTTCGGCGAAGATCGCCGCGATCTACAACTGCGGATTCGAGTACGCGTACTTCGACGGGTCCGAGGGTGTGAACGCGCCGTTCAACTTCCACGTCTCGAATGCGCAATACCGGCAGTGGAAGCTCTTCAAGCAGAAGCCGCTCTTCTCAGAGGGCGCCGCGAAGACCCACTTCGACTGGCACATCCTCTCGGGCGCCAACGCCTTCGATTGCTTCAGCCCCAAGATTTTTAAGAAGAACATCGTCAAGTATCCCGTCACCCAGGCGCCCATCTCCTGGCAGGACATGACGCGGGTGAACTTCGGCTGGTGGGCCTTCTTCGCGCCCGGCAAGCGCGACTGGTGGGACAAGAAGTCTGGGGGAACCAGGCCCGATCACTGGCAGTTCGCCTGCTCTCAGTGCCTCGCGTGGGACTGCCCCGCCACCGTCAACGTCAACATCTCCGCCGTCGAGTCCGACCGCAAGAACGCGGAGGCCTGCTTCGAGGTGATGCGCCTCTGGGAGACCGCCCGCAGCCGGCACCTCCTCACGCGCGAGCAGAAGGAGATGCTCAAGGACACCTCGAAGGAGTATCACCTGAACATCGACGCTTCCGGGCGCGCCGTTCTCACCGAGTGGAAAGGCGGCAACTGATCCCCTGCATGAACCCGTTGGCGCCGAGTGGCGTTTCAACAGTCGGGAGTCATGAAGAGATCCGTTCCCATTGACATTCTGGAGGATACTGCGGCATTTCGCCAGCAGGTGCGAATGGCTGCGGTGCAGGTGAACGGCCTTCGCTCGGATGAGCTGCAGATGGCCCTGGCATACGAGGTGGAACCATCCTCCGGTGTTCCGGCCGCCGAGGCCGAGCTCGCCTTCCGTGCCGTGCCGGATCCCGACCCGACAGTGCGCGTGTTCGAGGTCGTCGTGCGGCGTCGGCGCGCGACCGAGGGCGGTGTCTTGCGTCGCTGGCGAGTGCCGATCGCTGTTTGTCTCCTCCTCCTGCTCGCGTTCGTCGCCGTGGATTTCGTCCGAACGTCCCTTGCGCTCTCGACCATGACGCATGAGGTGCGGACGCGTGAGGCCTTGCAGGCGCAGGTGGACGCTGTCCGCCACGCGGCGGCCGCCGATCGCCGGGCGGCGGAGGAGCTGCGCACGCGGCGTCAGAATGCCGCTCGGGCCCAGGATGAGGCGGCGCGTCTGCGCGCGGCCTGGCCCGACCTCCTGCGTGCGATCGCCTCGGCCTGTGGTGAGAAGGCCGTTCTCAAGGAGATCTCCGCCTCGGGGCCTTATCGCGCACGTCTTGCCGCCACGGCAATCACTCCCGAGGCGGCTTCTCAGGTGATGGTGGCCCTCTCGGCCGCCGCCGCTCGCGCGGGATGGCGCTTTCGCCCGGGCACAATCGCGACAAGCGTTCAGGGCACGACCGCGAACTTTGATTGCGAGGTGAGCCATGACTGAGATGCGCGTCAGGGACTGGGCATTTCTCTTGATCGTCGTGCCAATCGCCATCCTCGCCCTTTACTGGTACGGTTGGCGGGCGGACGCGGGAGGGCGTGTCGACGCATTGCGCGCCCGCAGCGTGTCCCTTGTAGCTGAAGATGATTTCGACGAAACGATGGCCGCCGCTCGACGTGATCGAGCCGCGGCGGAGCGTGAGCTTGCGGCTGAGCGTCGGGTGCCACCGCCGGTGATGCGGATGAAGGGAAATCCGGCCGCAACAGAGGCCGAACGCGTCCAGGGGCTTGGCGAGATCTTCCGCCGCGTCGGCCTCGAGATCCGGCGGAGTTCTGCTGAATCCGCGCCGAGTACGTCCGCCGGGGGGGCGCGCGAGCTTCTCCGTTCGACGGGCATGCGACCCGATCCCGTGCGTCGCACCTATGAGATCGAGGGTTCCTATCCGGCAATGCGCCAGGCGTTTGAGTCGATTGTCGCCGCCGAGGCGGCCATCCTGCCGGAAAGTGTCTCTTTCGCGCCGGGCGGCCGATGGATTCTCTCTCTTTGGCTCTGACCGGTTTCCTCCCTTAATCCGGCCCCGACGGATGAATATTGGCATTGAACTCGGGGGCGGGATTTTGATATAATTTCCCCATGTTTAACAACAAGGTCTATCATAAGATCGACGCCCTCGCGGGCTCGGTCGCCACGCTTCGAGCCGAAGGCGTGAGATACAACGAAATCGCCGAGGTCGAATCACGCGCCGGCACCTCCCTCGCCCAGGTCATCAAGCTCGACGGGGCGAATGTCACGCTCCAGATCTTCGCGGGCGCACGCGGCGTCGACACCGCGGCGCGCGTCAGGTTCCTCGGCGAGACCATGCGCGTCCCGTTCTCCCAGGATCTCCTCGGGCGCGCCTTCACCGGCGCGGCGGTGCCGCGCGACGGCGGCCCCGCGATCATCGGCGAGCTCTCGCCGATCGGCCAGCCCTCCGTCAACCCGGCGAAGCGCATCATGCCGCACGAGATGGTGCGCACGAACATCCCGATGATCGACCTCTTCAACTCGCTCGTCAAGTCGCAGAAGCTGCCGATCTTCGCGCGTGCCGGCGAGCCCTACAACGAGCTCCTCGCGCGCATCGCCCTCCAGGCCGACTCCGATGTCATCATCATCGGCGGCATGGGCCTCAAGCACGACGACTACCTCAAGTTCCGCTCGACGCTCGACCGCTCCGGCGCGCTCGCGAAGACCGTCATGTTTGTCCACACCGCGGCGGATCCGATCGTCGAGTGCATGCTTGTTCCGGACGTTTCGCTCGCGGTCGCCGAGAAGTTCGCGCTAGAGGGGAAGGATGTCCTCGTGCTACTCACCGACATGACGTCCTTCGCCGACGCGCTGAAGGAGATCGCGATCACCATGGAGCAGATTCCTTCCAACCGTGGCTACCCCGGCGACCTCTACTCCCAGCTCGCCGCCCGCTACGAGAAGGCCGTCGACTTCGACGGCGCCGGCTCCATCACCATCCTTGCCGTCACCACGATGCCGGGCGACGACGTCACCCACCCGGTGCCGGACAATACGGGCTACATCACCGAGGGCCAGTTCTACCTCAAGAACGGCCGCATCGAGCCGTTCGGCTCCCTCTCCCGCCTGAAGCAGCAGGTCAACAAGGGCAAGTCCTACTCCACTCTCCAGCGCTCCGTCCTGAGCCAGGCCGAGGCCGCGGAGAGCGCCGAGAAGGAAAGGGCCTGGTTCCGCGAGCACAACACCACGCGCGAGGACCATCGCACCATCATGGACGCGATGATCAAGCTCTACGCCCAGTACAAGGAGACCGTCGAGAAGCAGTCGATGGGCTTCCGCATGTCCGACTGGGACCTCAAGCTCCTCAAGTACGGCGCCGACTTCGAGCGCGAGATGATGGATCTATCGGTCAACATCGATCTCATAGACGCGCTTGACCTGGGCTGGAAGATTCTGGCGGACAATTTCGAGCGCGACGAGGTGGGCATACCCTCGAAGATGTCCGAGAAGTACTGGCCGAAGAAGAAATGAGGGATGGCTGATGAAGGCGCTGGATCCGACGAAGATGAAGGACTGGGAGGTCGCCGAGGCGGCCGAGGCCGGCATGAAGCCAGCCGCCGAGCTCATTCGCGAGCTTGGCATCGAGGAGGGCGAATGGGATGCGTACGGCCGCTACCTCGCGAAGATCGACGTCGCGAAGGTGCTCGCCCGAGTCGGGGAGAGAAAGCGCGCCAAGTACATCGACGTCACGGCGATCACCCCGACCGCGCTCGGCGAGGGGAAGACGACGACCACGCTCGGCCTTGTCGAGGGCCTGGGGAGGCTCGGCAAGAAAGTGATCGGGTGCGTGCGCCAGCCCTCGGGCGGGCCGACCTTCAACATCAAGGGCTCCGCCGCCGGCGGCGGGCTTGCCCAGGTGATTCCGCTCACGGCGCTCTCGCTCGGTCTCACCGGCGACATCGATGCGATCACCAATGCCAACAACCTGGCCATGGTCGCGCTCAACTCGCGCCTGCAGCACGAGCGCAACCATGACGACTCCTGGCTCGCTGAACGCGGCCTGAAGCGGCTGGACATCGACCCGGAGCGCATCCAGTTCCGCTGGGCGATGGACTTCTGCGCACAGGGGCTGAGGAGCATCTCGATCGGTCGCGGCGGCCGACTCGATGGCTATCCCTGCGACTCCGGCTTCTACATCACCGTCGCCTCGGAGGTGATGGCGATTCTCGCGATGTCTGCCGACCTGGCGGATCTTCGCCGGCGGCTCTCGAAGATCATCGTGGCCTACTCGAAGTCCGGCGCACCAGTGACGACCGCCGATCTCGAGGTGGACGGCGCGATGTGCGCCCTCCTGGTGAACGCAATCAAGCCGACGCTGATGCAGTCGATCGAGGGCCAGCCGATGCTCGTGCACGCCGGGCCTTTCGCAAACATCGCGATCGGGCAGAACTCGGTCGTCGCCGATCGCCTCGCCTGCGCGCTGGGCGATTACGTGGTGACGGAGAGCGGCTTCGCTTCGGACATGGGCTACGAGAAGTTCTGGAACATCAAGTGCCGCTGCTCGGGCCTGAAGCCCGATGCCGTGGTTCTGGTGGCGACCGTGCGCGCCCTGAAGGCGCATGGCGGCGCGCCGGCCGTCAAGGCGGGCCTTCCGCTCGATCCCGTCTACACGACGGAGAACCTCGAGCTCCTGGAGAAGGGCTGTGACAACCTGCTCGCCCACATCGACATCATCCGCCGCAGCGGAATCCAGCCCGTCGTCTGCCTCAACGCATTCTACACCGACACGCCGAAGGAGCGCGAGCTCGTGCGGCGAATGGCGGAGCGTGCGGGCGCTACGTTCGCCGTCTCCGACCACTGGCTCAAGGGCGGCGAAGGCGCGCTCGTGCTTGCCGAGACCGTGATTCGCGCCTGCAACGCACCGAATGATTTCGCCTATCTCTGCGATCTCGAGGAGCCTCTTCGCGACCGCATCGAGCGCGAGGTGAAGGAGGTCTACGGCGGTGACGGGGTCGACTTCACGCCCGAGGCGCTTGCCAAGCTCGAGCTCTTCCAGTCCGATCCCGAGACGGCGCGGCTGCCGGTCTGCATCGCGAAGACACAATACTCGCTCTCGCACGATCCGAAGCTGCTCGGCCGGCCGAAGGGCTGGCGCCTGCCGGTGAAGGACCTGCTCATCTACCGCGGCGCAGGGCTCGTGGTGCCGGTCGCCGGCGAGATCAAGCTGATGCCGGGTACTTCCGCATCTCCCGCCTACCGCCGCATCGACGTCGATGTCGCGACAGGTCGCGTCCGAGGACTCTTCTAAATAACAAAGATCATGACAACAAGCCTGTTCCTGCTGGCGGCCGTCTCGGCCGGGTTTGGTTACGCAGACATGGATCCCGTTCCTGCGGCACCCACGCCCGCCGAATGGTCCTTCCGCAAGGAGCTCGCCGAGCCCGCGCCCTATCACGCGAAGACGGCCTATCGCATTGTCGACGAGTATGGCCTGGGCGGCGAGGCCGCGACGGTGCGCACCGACCTCGAGCGCTTCATGGCTTCCGCGGGCAAGCCAGCCGAGCAGACGCTCACGTTGCGGCGCGGCACCGTCGAGGGGCACGAGAGCTATCGCATTGATGTCGCGCCAGGCGGTGACGTCACCATCACGGCAGGGGATGATGACGGCATCCGCCGCGCCGCATGCTACTTCGAGGATCGAGTCTCCGCCGGCGACCTTCGCAGCGTGACGCGTCGCCCATGGCTCCGGAATCGCATCTCCCGCTGCTTCTTCGGCCCGATCAAGCGTCCGCCGTTCAATCGGGACGAGTTGATGGACGACATCGACTACTATCCCGAGGAGTACCTGAACCGCCTGGCGCACGAGGGGGTGAACGGCCTCTGGCTCACGATCGAGCTGCGGAACATCGTGAAGACGTCGTTCAACGAGCGCGACAAGGATGCGCCGCGGCGCATCGCGAAATTACGCCGCACCGTCGAGAAGTGCCGCCGCTATGGCATCCGCACTTGGATCTTCTGCATCGAGCCGCGGGCGATGCAGACCGACAGCCCTCTCCTGAAGACGCTGCCGCCGGAGGCGCTGCGGGACGCGCCCTGGGGTGGGGAGAAGACGCTCTGCACGTCCTCTCCGGCGGCCCAGCAATACATCGCGGAGGCCTTTCAGGACCTTTTCGAGCAGGTTCCAGGACTGCCTGGCGTCCTGAACATCTCCCACGGCGAGCGTCGGACGACCTGCCTGAGCCGCATTGATCCCGTGGGGGGGCAGTTGGTTGGCCAGCTCCCGCCGTGTCCGCTGTGCTCGCGGCTCGAGCCGTGGCAGATTCACCGGAACACCGCATCGGCGGTGGTGAAGGGGATGCGCGCGGTGAATCCGTCCGCTGAGTTCCTCAGCTGGTTCTACCAGCCGCAGGTCAACTACGAGCGCGCGCCATGGGTCGCCGAGGTCGCGCGTCACCTGCCAGAGGGCGTGACGATGCTCTACAACTTCGAGTCGGGCGCCGTGAAGGAGCAGCTCGGTCGCTACCGTCCGGGCGGCGACTACTGGCTCTCCTATGTCGGTCCCGCGCCGGGCTTCCAGGGCGTGGCGGCCGCGTCACGCGAGGCGAACGGTCGCATTGGCGCGAAGATTCAGGTCGGTTGCAGCCATGAGTGCGCGACCGTGCCGTTCGTGCCGGTGCCGGGGCTTCTCTACCGCAAGTACGCGGCGATGAGGGCGGCGCGCTGCTCGTCGGTGATGCAGTGCTGGTACTTCGGCAGCTATCCGGGCGTCATGAACAAGGCGGCGGGCGAGCTCGCGTTCTCGGATTTCTCCGAGAGCGAGGACGAGTTCCTCCTGCGGCTCGCGCGTCCGGAGTGGGGGGATGACGCGGCGACCGTCGCCGGACTCTGGAAGGAGTTCTCCGACGCCTACGCTAACTATCCGCTTTCGAACGACATGCAGTACTACGGCCCGTTCCATGCGGGCGTCGCGTGGCCGCTGCTGCCGAACGTCGAGCTGCGTCCGCTCGGCCGCACCTGGAAGCCGCAGGATCCGCCGAGCGGGGACGCGATCGGCGAGTGCCTTGAGAACCATACCCTAGAGGAGGCGGCGATTCTAGCCGACCGCATGCGCGCCGGATCCGCTGCGCGCAGTGCGAAGGGCGAGGACATCCTCGACACACTCGGCCGCCGCTGGACCGGAGATCACGATCGTCAGCGCGACCTTGGCGTCATGCGCGCGCTTCAGCTCCTCTTCGCGTCGGGTGCGGACATCCTCGAGTTCTACCGCCTGCGTGAGATCGCCGTCTCCGCCAGTCGTGACGAGGGCAACGCCCGCAAGGCACTCGACGCCCTCGCCGGCATGCGCGCCTGCATCGAGCGTGAGCAGGCCGTCACGGCGAAGATGCTGCCGCTCGCCCGTGAGGATTCGCGGCTCGGGTTCCACTCCGAGGCCGAGTCGCACCAGTTCCATGCGGCCAAGCTCGAGTGGCGCGCGCGACAGCTCACCCGCGCACTTGCCGAAGTCGATCGCATTGTCGGCGTCATCGCCGCCGGTGGACAGTATCCGCTCTCCGCATTCGAGCAGACGGCGCCGAGTATTCGCGTTGGCGAGGAACTTCGCACGACTGACGGCTTTTCGTTCACGGTGCGAGACCTCCCGAACGGCGACTTCGAGGTGAAGGGGGTCTCGCCGCAGCCTGGGGTCGTCTCGATTCGGCTCTTCAACTGCTGTGCGACCGCCTGGCCTTACCATCTTGATCTCACGCCGGGAGGGCACAGTCACCCGATCTACAATTCGATCACGCCGGCTGCGGCGGTGCGGGAGTATGAGACGGCCATGGTCGGCAAGGGCTGGTCGTTCCGACTCGTGCTTGACGCCCGCGGATGGGGTGCGAACGTCGCACGGCGTCCGGGATGGGCTCTTTTCCTGCACCGTTCCCGCGCCGTGTGGCCTGCCGTCACTCCGACGGACGAGAGCCGCCTCAATATCGGCGGCTGGCTTCCGCTGCAGTACGGGCGCATTGTGAGGTGAGAGGGCGCCGATGGGAGAAAGCGATGCAGACTGAACGCAAGGCAACACGAAGGGGAGGTCGGATGATGAAAGCGGGCTGGATTCTGGTGTCCATTGTCGCGATTGCGTCCGGCGGCTGCTGCACGTGCGGCCACCCCGATTCGTCCCTCGCGCTTCCGCGTTTCACTCGGCGGCCGTGTGCGGTCAGCTTGCGGAGCTCTTCCTGAAGAGTGTGGGGGACACGCCTGTGCGGTCGTGGAAGAGCTTTGAGAAATAGGCCAACGACCGGAAGCCGGTCTCTGCCGCAATCTGCGCGATT
>CACYCW010000003.1 GCA_902773015.1 uncultured bacterium | reverse complement strand
TCGGCGGTGTGCCAGTCGTCGCCGAACTTCTTCATGTCGAACTCGATAAGCGCCTTCCTGTAGCCATCAAGAAAATGAACCCATTCCTCCTCCGTCCGGTTCACGTTCTGCCTAAACAGCAGCGACCTCTGCGAAGTCTGCTTCATGGCATTTCTCCAGCCGACCCTTTCAACTCCGCTTTCAAAAGCAGAAATTCAAGATTCGCCTTTCCTTGTTTCGCTGTCACCCTCAATCATTCTCTCGCAAAATCAAATTGACCATATCATATCGACCGTATCACAAGACCCTCGCCACACGCGCGGCTGGCTTGCGGAACTCTCCGGAGAACTTTCGGTTGACCACCGACGGCTTCATGTCCTTGACCGTCTCGCGCGCGTCGAATGTCTCGCTGTGGTAAAGGTCCGCCCCGCGCAGGGGCCCGGAATACGCCGACAGCCAGTCCGGCCCAGTAGCGACATATTCGCTCGTGCCGTCCTCATACATGAGCAGGAGGCCGGCGCGCAGCGCCACCCTCTCGCCAAGGCGCCATGGATACGAGGCATTCGGCTTCGGGCTGTATATCGCGTCGCACCACCACGTCGGCGCGACTGTCGCGGTCAGGACGTTTCGCGCGCCTTTCGCCGCGTCAATCGCGTCCGCAATGTCGTATGTGAAGACGTGGCGGCATTTCTCCGCCGACGTGAAGCCCGGCTTCATGAAGTCGCTTTCGCCGATCTCCCGCCCGTTCGCATACACGCGGAACATGCCCTGCCCGGTTACGTCCAGCGTGGCCTTCACGACGCGCTTCGCATTCACGACGGCCTTCTCGAAGACGGCGACGGTGCAGGCGGCATTCGTCTCCGCCGGCGAAATGAAGCGCGCGCCGTCCCCGCGTATCTCGTGCCGCCCCGGCCCGTACTCGACTTCGTCGCCGCAAGGGAGCTTGACTGTCGCCGACGTGCCGGCCGGAACCGTGAATCGCCAGTTCAGCACACCGTCGGCGTCGTACTTCCATGCGCTTTCGACGACGCCGTGCGCGGTACGGTACTTCGCAGAGCAGAATCCAACGCGCCGGTCGCCCCTCGGCGCCAGGACGAACTTCCTGTAGCCGCCCGCCGCACCTGGGCGAATGCCCGCCATCGTGCGATACATCCACCCCATAACCGCGCCGTATGCGTAGTGGTTGAAGCTGTTCATCGAGACCGGGCCGAACCCCTTTTCCTTCGTGTAGCCGTTCCACCGCTCCCACATGGTCGTCGCGCCCTGGTCCACGGCGTAGAGCCAGCCAGGGCAGCCGCGCTGCAGAAGCACCGAGTACGCCAGCTCGGGAGCGCCCATCGTATCCGACAGAACGTCCATTAGGATTGCCGTGCCGAGAAAGCCCGTACGCGGACTGTAGCCGCCCCTCTCCAGGCTTTCCCGCAAAAACGCCGCAGTCTTTCTCTCCGCCTCGCGGTTCGGGCACAGGCCGAGCTTGAGGACGTACGCCGCAGGCGTCTGCATGTCGCGATAGCGCTCAGGCAGAAGTCCGTCGGAGCCGAGGAACTTGTTGCGGAAGCGTGCGATCGCCTCGCTTTCCTCGGTGCGGTATGCGGAGGCGGCATCCTTCTCGCCGAGCGCATCGGCCATCTCTATCATCATCTTGAGGTCCCAGATGCGGTAGCAGAGTCCGAGCAGATCCCAGTAGACGCGCACGTCGGCACGGGTCTCACCCTGCCACAGGCCGGAGCCGTACTCGATGCGCCACTGCTCGAACTTCTCGTGCGAGAGCCAGTCGGCGCACTGGCCTTCCTCCGGCGGGGTCACGTAGTCGGTGCGCTTAAGGAGGGCGAGGAACTTCTCCATCGCCTTCCAGTTCGCGCGCACAACCGCCACGTCGCCGTACTGCTTCCACAGCGTATACGGGACGATTACGCCCGCGTCGGACCAGCCTATCATGTAGCCGAGATATCCCGCCGGGCCTATCGGCGCGACGCGGCGGAACGAGCCCGGAAACTTATCGCCCGCCCCCATCTGGGTGTCGCGCATGTCCGTCATCCACTTCGAGAGGAACCCGTACACGTCCGCCGCGTACACCGCCGCGCCAGAGAACACCTGCGTATCGCCGGCCCAGCCAAGGCGCTCGTTGCGCTGCGGACAGTCGGTCGGCACCGAAAGGTAGTTCGACCGCATCCCCCACAGGCAGTTCGAGATGAGCTTGTTCAGGCTTTCGTCGCCGGTGACGATCGTGCCAGTCTCGTCCTCCGGCGCAATCGACATAACGGGCAGGAACTCGACGGACTTGATCGCCACGCGCCTGGTGGCGGTGTAGGAGAAGTACCGCCCGCCGAAGAAGGAGAAGTGCGGATGGTAGCGCTCCTCGCCATTACCCGCGAATACGTAAGTGAGAAGCGTGCGGCAGCTGCGGTAGTTTGCCACGTACGCGCTTCCCGCAGGGCCGTCGTTGCCGCGCTCGCGTTCCCCGTTGCAGTCGTTTAGCATCTCCGCGGGATGCCCCACGAGCGCCGTGCCGCGAGCGGCCTCCGCGACGATCTCCGGCACGCCGGCCGCGTTCTGCCCGAAGTCGACGACAAGCGTCTCGCCGGGGTCGAGCGCGATGGCGTCGCCCTGGGCGTAGCGCCGCAGCACCTTGACGCGTCCGTAGGCCGCGTCGCTCTTGCCGTCGGCGCCCTTCCACACATAGGCCTCGCGCGGCTTTAGGGAAAGGTCCCTGCGCACCTTTATCGTGCG
>CACYCW010000002.1 GCA_902773015.1 uncultured bacterium | reverse complement strand
CCTTCCATACCGCGAAGAGGGTGTTCGTCTGGTTCGCGGCGGTCGCGAGCAGGTTCTCGACCGCCTCGCCATCGCAGTTGGTCACGGCGTTGAGCGCATTCGTCCAGCCGACGTAGGCGTAGCCCGTCCGCGCGTAGACGTTCGCCGGCAGGTTGGTCGGCATGTCGAACCGGAACTCGGCGACCGCCATGCCTTCCCCGCTCGTCGCCCCGTTCCCATCGAAGGCGATGAAGTAGCGGGCCTTCTCCCAGTGCGCGTAGAGAGTGAAGTTCGGGTCATATCCCGCCGGGACAATCGAGTCCGCCGTCACGAGCTCGCCCCCCTCGGCGGCCGTGAACCAGCCGACGAACTGCTCGTGGAAGTTGTAACCGGTGATCGTCGGGAAGGAGCTCTCGCCGTACGGCGTGCCGATATGGCAGTCCGCGCTTGAGAATGAGAGCGTGCCGTACTTCGAGTGGAACCGGACGGACCTGTACTCGCTGGCGATCCAGCAGGCATGCACCGTCATGTTGCTCGTGAAGGCCCAGACTTTGGACGCCGCGTAGCACCACGCGCCGTCCTCGTCCCACATCTTCTCGCCGGTCCCGTTCGCGCCCGTCCAGTATCCGCCGAAGGAGTGATTGCTCCTGGACGGCTTGTAGATGCTGCCGGGCTCGGTCCCGTAAGTGACCTCCTTCTCCGTCGTGCCGGGCGAGTCCGCCCCGGCACCATCGAACGTGACGGTATAGCTGTTGGCCTCCCAGTTGGCGTTCAGCGTGACATTCGTGCCGTCGGCGGGATTGACGTTCCGGATGTGGATGGTGCGCGACTGGCGGTCGTCATCGGCCTTGAACCGGGTGCCGGCGTGCGGGATCGAGCGGCCGGGCCACTCCTCGTCGTCGTGCCGCCACCGAGCTGTCGATGCATCGAGCCCCGACGGCACGTTCCAGCCCGCGAAAGTATGGCCGAGTCGGGACGGCTCGGCGAGCGCGAGGTCCTCGTCGTAGGCGGCGGCCGTCGCATAGCCGGACGCATCATCGAGACCGGTGTAGGCGATGGCGTACGCATGCACCGCCCATTGCGCCGTCGCCGTCACGTTCGTCGGAACGTCCCAGGTCGCCTGCGCCGCGACGCCTGCCGCGCTCCAGTACTGCCTCCCGTTCAACCAGTAGCCGCCAAAGTCGTAGCCCGTCCGCTGCGGCAGTTCGCCGGCCGCGAGCGAGGAGTAGGCCACGCCGTCCACGTCATAGCGCGCCGTTGTCTTGGCGAGGGGCAGCGTCGACGCGCCGTTCCCGTTGAATGTGACGTCGACATCCTTCCACTGGAACGTCCACTTCGCCGTCATCGTGACGTTCGTCGGGATGTCCCAGATCGCCTGCGTCGCGACGCCCGCCGCGCTCCAGTACTCCTTCCCGTTCGCCCAGTAGCCGCAGAAGTTGTAGCCCGTCCACCTGGGCAACTCGCCTTCCGCCAGCCCGGAATAGGCCGCGCCGTCGACGTCATAGCGCACGGCCGTCTGGGGAAGAGGCGTCGACCCGCCGTTCCCGTCAAAGGCGACATTGACATTCCACCACTGGTCCTTCCACTGGGCCGTCAGCGTGACATTCGTGCCGTCGACCGTCGTCAGTCCGGAGAACGTCGTCACGCCGCCGACGGGTTCGAGCGTTTCGCCGTTCGTCGACACCTTCCAGCCAAGGAACGTGCGCCCCTCGCTCGTCGGGCTGGCGAGTTCCACCACATTCGTATAAAGGGCGGACGACGGATAATTCCCAACGGCCGTACCACCGGCCAGGTCGTAGTCCAGCCCGTAGGTGATGTAATCGAACCAGACAAGCAGGTACTCGGGATTGGCATCCACGTAAGCCCAGGCCAATTCCCGCTTGTCGTCCGAGAGCGTGATGTTGCCTGTGCTGGCCGTCACGTTCGTCCACACGGGATTCGTGGCCGGGGACGCACCGGTGCAACACCACTGTCGCATTTTCTGCCCGTCCGGCGGAGTCGCAATGAAGGCCTTGCCGGAATCCTCGGTCGCGAGGCTGGCCGTCGGCGAGACGACATCGGCCAACCCGTCCGTCCGAATGGTCGTGTCATCGCCGATGCGATAACCGGAGACAATGATGTGCTGGGACTGCGCCACGGCGGTGCTCGCGGCGGCAAGCACCAGCCCAAAAACAAGCGAAGCTGATGGTAGGTTTCTGATTTCCATAACGGACTCCTCTCTGCATCCTACACTGATGCATCGGAAGATGCATCGTCGAACGCACCATGAATTATATCACACTTGAAACCGAGTTGTAAAGCGGGTTTCTCCCGCCGGACACCAAACTCGGGTGCGGGGCGCAGCGTCAGACCGAGCCGGCGTATGCCGCGGAGGCGAAGGACCAGTTGACGAGCTGGCCAAGGACGGCGTCGGCGTAGTCGGCGCGACGGTTCTGCCAGTCGAGATAGTAGGCGTGCTCCCAGACGTCAAGCGTGAGAAGCGGTGTCACGCCAGGGCGAGTGATGGGCGTCTCGGCGTTCGCGGTTGAGAGGACGGAGAGGCGGCCCTTCTCGGCAACGAGCCACGCCCACCCGCTGCCGAAACGCTTCACGGCAGCCTCTGCGAGAGCCTTCACGAGAGCCTCCTTCGAGCCGAAGTCGCGCTGGACGGCCGCGGCAAAGGCGCCCGTCGGCTCCCCGCCCGCTCCCGCCGGGGCGAGGCTCTTCCAGTAGAACGCATGGTTCCAGGCCTGCGCGGCGTTATTGAAAATCGCGCTCGCACCATCAGCCGCCGCGCGCCGCACAATCTCGTCAAGCCTCAGCCCAGCGTAGGGCGTGCCGTCGATCAGCTTGTTCAGCGTCGAGACGTATCCGGCATGATGCTTGCCATAGTGGAACGAAACGGTCCGCGACGAGATGACAGGCTCCAGCGCGTTCTCGGCATACGGCAGCTTCTCCAAGGTGATTTCGCTCATCTTACCGTCTCCTCTCCCTTTCATGTTGAAGACACCTTCGCCGAGGGCGGCGAAGACACCGACGACCATCGCGGCACTCGTCGCGAACTCCTTTCTCGTTAGACTGGTCATGCGGATATTGTATCAAATTCTGATGACGCGCGACAGGGGGGGGCGCAGGGACCGGCGGAACGCCTGCACAGCTAACGCGCGGTGATGTCCGTGAAGACGCCGTTCGCGTACTCGTAGAAGCTGAGGCGGATTCGCGGCGGATTCCCCTTCGGATCCTTCCGCCAGCCCTGCATGTTGCCGCCGAGCGCCTTCACGACGAAGAAGACCGGCGTGTCGCGCCTGGCGACGCTCGCCGGCACGCGACCGAAGCCCTCCGCGCAGAAGAAGCGCAGGTTGCCAGCCACCTTGAGGTCAGGCGTGAGTCGTGTGAAGTTGTATCGCTGGGGGTTCCCCTTGTCCTTCCCTGCGCCGTAGTTGCCGAGCAGGATCTCGCGGCCGTCCGTCGCCATCGTCTGCACCCCGCAGTATATCCAGTAGCCGAGATCGATCTCGACATCTCCCCGATCGGAAAGATCGAGGCCCAGTCTCTTGATCGCGCACTTGGCATGCGGCTCGAGGCCCCAGCGGTCAACGCCGACGTAGACCGTGTCGCCAACGACGACGATGCCGTCCAGCGCCTCGTCGAAACTGCGCTCCGCGATCTGGCGAAGGTCCTCGTCCCAGATGCGGACGAGGCCCGGCTTCTCCCCCCGCTTGCGGTTGCGGATGACGAACGCGCCGTAGATCCGTCCGTTGGCGTAGGCCACGTCGCCAAGGTGGGCGGGGGCGTCGACACGCCGGATGAACCTGCCGTCCCAGCCGATTTTCTCGATTCCGAGCTGATGGGAGAGGTAGACGCCCTGCTCGGAGCAGCACGCGCCCTGGATATGCCCCGCCTTGAGAAGGATGTCCAGCTCGTGGGGAACGGTCTCGACGGCCTTGATCTTCTCCGTCGCGCCGACGGCAGATGCGGCGAGAGAGAACGCTGTCGCCATCAGGATTCTGATGCTCATTCGTGTCTTCCTTTCATCATGAATTCAGCAATCGGGCAACGGGACGATCTCGCAGACGGCGGTGACCGTCTTCGAGGGCACGAGCAGCTGCGAGTCGGTGAAGCTCACGCCGATGCGGCGCGACGCGTCAAGCCTGGCGAGGATCTCGCGACTGAGCTCGAGCGGATGCCCCGGGTAGCCGGGGCTCCACCGCGGCAGGAGCCGCCCACCCTCGGACTCGACTGCGGCGCGCAGGCGTGACTCCAGCTCGTCCATCACCAGCTCGACCGCCCTGAGCCCGATGCGCTGCGAGAAGAAGGCGTCCGCCGCGCTGAGCGCGGCGAGCCGCCGCTGCCAGGTGTCGAACTCCGCGCCGATGGTGCCGCAGAGGAGCATTGCGTCCGCGCCCCCGAACCTGTCGCGCACCCAGACGCTGCGGGGACGGATCGGGGCGGTGCGCTCAAGCTCGCGATAGCGCGCGATGGCCTCAGGCGACAATTCCATGGAGGTTCTTCATGATGCGGCAGGCGATCTCGGGCTTGTTCATCGTGTAGACGTGCACGTTGTGGACGCCGTTGGCGAGCAGGTCGATGATCTGCTCGGTCGCATAGGCGACGCCGGCGTCGAGCATCGCGGCGGGGTTCTCGCCGAACCGATCGACGATCGCGCGGAAGCGCGGCGGCAGCGTCGTGCCCGACAGATGGCAGATGCGGGAGATCTGCCGTCCGTTCGTGACCGGCATGATGCCCGCCAGCACGGGTATGGTGATTCCCGCGTCGCGAAGGCGCGAGAGGTAGTGGAAGTAGACATTGTTGTCGAAGAACATCTGCGTCGTCAGGAAGTCCAGCCCCGCGTCCACCTTCTCCTTGAGGAACGCGATGTCCTCGGCCAGATGCTCGCACTCCGGGTGGCGCTCGGGATAGCACGCGCCGCCGAGACAGAACGCCGAGGGACGAAGGGCGCGCACGAGGTCGACCGCATGGGCGAAGCCGCCGCGCCCGCGCACGCGCTCGTCCGCACCCGACGGGATGTCGCCGCGGAGGCAGAGGATGTTCTCGATGCCCTTCTCACGAAAGGACCTGAGCTCGTCGGCGATGTGCTCACGCGATGACGTGAGGCAGGTGAGATGGGCGAGCGCAGGGATGCCGCACGCATCCTGAACGAACTGCGCGATCATCGCGGTGTTCGCGCCCGTCGTGCCGCCGGCCGCCCCGTAGGTGACGGAGATGAACGAGGGCCGCGCCTCGGCGATGCGACGCACGACTTCCTTCGTCCGCTCCATCGCGGATTCCGCCGCGTGATCGTCGAAGAGGGACGGATCCTGACGCTTCGGTGGGAAAATCTCAAACGAGACGGACGGCCTTGCGGAAGAGAAGAGTTCGCTGATTCTCATCTGTCGAATGCCTCCAGCAGCGCGGGTGTGACATCGGTGAGGGAGGAGACGCGGTCGCGGATCCCGCGCTCGCCGGGGCCGAACGCGATGAACGGCACGGGGTTGCGGGTGTGGCCCTGGCAGTCGACCGCCTCGATGTTCCCGTGGTCGGAGGTCATCACGAGCGTGATGCCGGCGGCCTCGGCGTAGCGCACAAGCGAGGCGAGGAACGTGTCGTAGGCGCGCAACACCGCGCAGGCGCGCGTGTAGTCCATGGTATGGCCCGCGACGTCAGTCTGGTAGAACTCGAAGAGCGTGAAGTCGTGCGCATGGGCGATCAGGAAGAGATGCTCGGCAGCGCGCTGGGGCTGGATGACCGGGATGTCGGGGTAGCGGTCCTGGATGTTCTCCCGCGTCAGGTCCTGGAAGACCGCGCGATCGTCCATCAGGTCGCCCACGGTCGAGATCGACTCGGGAGCGGTGAGCGCCATCACGGTCGTCACGGACTTGAATCGACGCTCGGCGAGCTCGGCGGCCGAGTCGGCGAGGTAGGCGTCGGCGAAACGGACGCTGAGGCCGCGACGCTTCAGCCGGAGAAAGAGATTGTCCCGCTCGATGATCTGGCGCAGGGCGAGGTTGGGAAAGCCCTCGCAGTGCCGCCCAATGGCGGCGGCGCAGTTGACACCGGTGAACATCGTGGCCTGGCCGGTGGCCGACTGGGGGGGGCCGTCAACGCCAAGGCAGGCGTCGATGGGCTTGCCGTGTTTCTCGATGAGCCGACAGAGCATCGGACAGACCTCCTTGTTGAGAGGGTTGTCCGATGCCGGTTCGCGCATTCCAACGCCATCGATGAACAGATAGAGCAGTTTCAACGCAGTGAAGTATATCACAAATCGCCTTGCTTTGGCAAGGCGCGCGACTCCTCGGCAAGCGAGCAGCTGTCGCAGTCAGGGTGGAAATGGAGGCAGTAGTCGCGATGGATCTGGAGCAGGCCCTGGATGCACAGGCCATTTCCCGAATAGAAGGCCGCCGGATTGTGGTCGCGCCCGAGCAGACGAAACGCCGTCAGGCGCACCGGTTCGGAGATGTCCTCCGGCGGCAGCCAGTCGGGCGCCTCGGCGACGCGCCCCTCGGCGATTGCGAAGGGCACGACCACGTTCGCGAGAATCGCCGCCGCACGTCCCCTTCCGATATACCGCTCGCCGCACATCCGCGTCACCATCGATCGGCACTCCTCTCGCGAGAATCCCGACTCGTCCACGAATGTCAGCGTCGGCGTCGCGGTGAAGACGGCCGCCGCGCTCGCCAGCCGCCGTTCCGGCGTGTTGAGGGGACGGTTCCCGCCGCGCTGCCACTCCTCGAACCCGCCGGCCGCCAGCAGCGCCGCACGCGCCGCGTCGCCGTCCGCCGGCAGCGCGTCGAGCGGCACACGCTCGGCCACATGGCGGAACCCTGCCGCATTGCGCTTGTAGCCGAGCGCCGTCATCACCTCCTCGTAGAAGACCTGCCGACGCCGGCCGATCGCCGAACAGAGGCGCCCGGCGAGACGTCGCGCCTTCATGCGCAGCCGATGCCGCCCGGCGGCGGTGAGAACGCGCCGTGCGAGGTCGGGGTCTCGACCGAGACGCTCCTCGCACGGACGCACACCTCCGGGAAGACGCGCATAGGGATAGGCCGTGAGATCGATCTGCTCCGGCGAGAACGACGCATTCGCCAGCGCGAAGCGCCCGATCCAGATCGAGACCGCTCCCGGCGGCAGGGAGCTCGGCACGGGGCCGCATCGCCAGGTGACGTGAGCGATGACATTGCGGTAGAGCGGATCAGTGCCGTGACCATGGAAGTCCCAGTCGCCGGGACAGAGGTGGATCTCGACGTCGCCGACGACGCGCCGTCGCTCGCGACCGATCTCGAGAACCGCGTTCCGGAAGTCCGGCCCGGCCTCGAGATTCCACTCGCCGGGACTCACCACGCGCACTGCGCTGCCGCGGCGCGTGGTGAGGCGCGGCGGACGCAGCGCGGCGTCGTACCAGATCGCCTGGACGTGGCGTTCGGTCAGCGTCTTCATGCCGCCTTTCCCACCTCCTCGACGATGCGCCCGGCGATCTCGGGATTCGCCTTGAGATACTCGATTGCCGCGAGCGCCCCCTGGGCGAGCTGTACCTCGCCGAAGCTGAGCCAGCTGCCGCGCTTCTCGACGACGCCGCGTGCGAGCGCCGCGTCGAGGATGGCGCCCTCGCGGGAGATCCCGCAGGCGTAGAGGATGTCGAACTCGGCGTCCGTGAACGGCGCGGCAACCTTGTTCTTCACCACCTTGACGCGCGTGCGGTTGCCGACGACGCGGCCGTCCTTGTCCTTTATCGCGCCGATGCGCTGAACCTGCAGCCGGCAGGTCGCGTAGAACTTGAGCGCCTTGCCGCCGGGTGTCGTCTCGGGGTTCCCGAACATGACGCCGATCTTCTCGCGCACCTGATTCGTGAAGATGCAGAGCGTCTTCGTCTGCGCCAGCACCGAGGTGAGCTTGCGCATCGCCTGCGACATGAGCCGCGCCTGCAGGCCGACGTGGGAGTCACCGATGTCCCCGTCAATCTCCGCCTGCGGGGTGAGCGCGGCGACGGAGTCGACGACGATCACGTCGATCTCGCCGGAGCGCGCAAGCTGCTCGCAGATGGTGAGCGCCTCCTCGCCGCTGTTGGGCTGGGAGACGAGCAGGTTGTCGAGGTCGACGCCGATGCGCCGCGCGTAGCCCGGGTCGAGGGCGTGTTCCGCATCGATGAACGCCGCGGTTCCGCCGGCCTTTTGGGCGTTGGCGACGACATGCAGCGCGAGGGTCGTCTTGCCGGACGACTCGTGCCCGTAGCATTCGACGATGCGCCCGCGCGGGAGTCCGCCGACGCCGAGCGCGAGATCGAGCGAGAGGCAGCCGGTCGAGATCGCCTCGACCGAGCGGTCCGCCCGCTCGCCGAGGCGAAGGACGGACATGTCGCCGAATTCCTTGCGAATGGTGCGCAGCACCTCCTCCAGCGCCGCTCCGAGTTTCTTCATTGTGATCTTCCTTTCCTTGAGTTGTTCCTGGGGCGCCTTTTCACGGGCGCCCGCTGTTCAGTTCCAGTTGACGAATCGGTCGGGCGCCGAAAAGAGCGCGACGTCCGTGATGTGATCGACGATGGGGCGACCGCCGCCGGGCTCTCCGTAGACCTCGATGACGTCGAAGCGGAACGCCCCGCCCCAGCCGTTGACGCGCCGCCAGGCGTTGCAGGCGCGACGCAGATTGCGCTTCTTGCGGCGGTCGACGCTTCGGAGGCGGCGCGCACAGGTCTCGACCCGCGCGTGCTGCTTCACCTCGACGAACACCATCGTGTCGCTCCGGCGTTCCCATGCGACGATGTCGATCTCGAGGCGCCCGTCGCGCTCGACGGGCCGCGAATTGCGGTCGATGATCTCGAAACCGCCGCGACGGAGGTATTCCGTCGCGACGCTCTCGCCCCATGCGCCGCGCTCGGCCCCGAGACTCGTCGACCTATGCCGCGGCGACTGCACGGCGCATCTCCTTCGTCTCCGCCAAGTAGACGGAGGTGTCATGCGGAATGAGCATCGGGATGCCGAAGCTCACGAGATACAGCGCCCCGGCGATCGACTCGCAAAGGCCAAGCGCCTCCGCCGGATTGAAGAGGATCCGCGCGCGATTCTCCCCGTCACCAACAGACTGCGTGCGATAAAGCTCGAACGAATACCCCGGCGTCGGCTCAATGAGATGCCGAAGGACGATGCGCGTCGACGCGCGCGGCGAGCGGTGGTAGAGACCGCGGCCCTCGTCAATCGCCTCGCATTCGCCGCGGAAGACCTGCAGTATCTTGCAGAGATCGGTGAAGTCAAGCTTGACGGAGATCGCGTTCTCCCAGTCGAAACGCGGGAAGGTCGGGTTCGGCCCGCGGCGGTCGCCCACCGTCATCTGGTTGGCCATACGCAGCATGATGCTGCCGCTCGTGCGGTCGTGGGCGGGGTGGAGCTCCATCTCGACGGCGGATCCGCTCCCCTTCCCGTTCGGATGGTAGAAGGTCAGCTTCGGGCGGTAGAGCCCGACCGGCGCCGGCGCTGTCGGCCTGGCCGGAACGTTTGCTGTGTTGGTGTCGTTGTTCATCTTGTGGGTCCTTTCTTTTCTTTTGTTTTCCCTATTTCCGCGCGACGACTCGCCACGCGGGAAATTCAGATCCAGAACGAGCTCTGCTCGTCGTCCATCCGGCGGAAGGAGAGAGCACCAAGGACGTGCTCGTTCCCCACCGCCTCGACTCCCTCGAGATCGGCGAGCGTGCGCGCAACGCGCAGCACCTTGTCGTAGGCGCGCGCGGAGAGGTTCAGCCGCTCGATCGTACGCACCAGTTCATCGCGGTCGTGCTCGGTGAAGTGACACACCCGCGCGAGATCGCGGCTCTTCACCTCGGCGTTCGTGTGTACACCGGGCATGTCGCGGTAGCGCTCGGCCTGAATCGCCCGCGCCCGCATGACCCGCTCGCGAATCGCCGCACTCGGCTCGCCGGGCGCCATCGTCGGCAGCTCCTTCACCTTCACCGGCGGCACCTCGATCTGGATATCGATGCGGTCGAGGAGCGGACCCGACACGCGGCTTTGGTACTTCATGACGGTGTTCTGCGAGCAACGGCAAGGGCGCGTCTCGTCGTTGTAGTACCCGCAGGGACAGGGGTTCATCGCCGCGACGAGCATGAACTTCGAGGGATAGTCGCAAGCCGCCGCCGCGCGGGAGACGGCGACATGTCCATCCTCCAGCGGCTGGCGAAGCACCTCGAGGGCCTGCCGCGGAAATTCCGCGAACTCGTCGAGGAACAGGACGCCGCGATGCGCGAGAGACACCTCGCCCGGCATCGGATGCGCCCCGCCGCCAAGGAGACCGATGGAACTCACCGTGTGATGCGGCGCGCGGAATGGACGCCGCGTGACGAAACAGCCCTCCCCCTTCGCCGCACCGGCGACGGAGTGGATGCGCGAAACCTCGAGCGCCTCCTCGACCGTGAGCGGCGGCAGGATGGAGGGGATCCGTCGCGCGAGCATCGTCTTGCCCGA
Source organism: uncultured bacterium (assembly GCA_902773015.1). Classification (GTDB taxonomy): domain Bacteria; phylum Verrucomicrobiota; class Kiritimatiellia; order RFP12; family UBA1067; genus UBA1067. Next base: position 5,382 of record CACYCW010000002.1, on the reverse strand, counting down.
ACCGGGGGAGCCGATCATCAGGATATTGTGGCCACCCGCGACAGCCACCTCAATCGCGTGCCGCGCGTCCGTCTGCCCCTTCACGTCGGCGAAGTCGTCGTCGCACCCGCGGTCGCACGCGAGCAGATCGGCAATGTCGGTGCGACGCGGCTCTACCTCGCGCTCCCCGCTGAGGTAGAGCACCGCATCCTGCAGCGTGCGCACGGGGATGACGTCGATGCCCGAGACGACGCTCGCCTCCTCGGCGTTCCCCTCGGGCACCAGCACGGCGCGGCGGCCGATCCGCCGCATCTCGATCACGATCGGCAGGATGCCGCGCACCTGCCGCACCTCTCCCGAGAGCGCGAGCTCGCCGACCATGCCGTATTCATCGAGTCGGTTGTTGCGGACACGTCCCGTCGCCTTCAGCAGGCACACGGCGATCGGCAAGTCGTAGATCGGCCCTTCCTTGCGCACATCGGCCGGGGCGAGATTCACCGTGACGTCGTATTCCTTCTTGAGGGCAAGCCCCTGGTTCTTGAGAGCCTTGGGGATGCGGTCGCGCGCCTCCTTGACCGCCGTGTCGGGCAGCCCGACGATGGCGAACTGCGAGGTGCCGAGCTGGCTGTACACCTCGATCTCGACCGTCCGCGCGTCGACCCCGTTGATCGCCCCAGAATAGCATTTCGCAAGCATTTGTCAGTACCTTTCCGCCTTCGTTCCCGAAGACGCGGAAAAGTATGACATATTCTTGCGAAAGATGATTGGCGAATGTCTGCCGAGTTTCTGGCGATTTCGCCAGACTCAGCGCCTCACCGGATCAGGCGATAACCGAGCCCCCGGACGTTCTGCAGTAGTTCCCCCGACGGACCGAGCTTGCGGCGCAGACGGGAGACATGGGAGTAGACTAGCGAATCCTCGCAGGCGAAGCCCTGCCCGCGCAACTCGGCGATGATCTCGTCGGTCGTGAAGGTCCGTCCGCGATTCGAGGCGAAGATCCGCAGAATGTCCAGCTCGGATTTCGTGAGGACGTCACCGTCGCCCTGCGGGCCCGACACCTTCATCGTGTCCAGGTCAACGGTGACGGAGCCGAGGCGGATGGGCTGACGGTGCACGAGGGCGTCCCCGACGACGGATGCGCGCTCGAGCGCGCGGCGGATACGGGCAAGGAGGACCGCCTCGGCGGCGTCCTTCGCGACGTAATCGTCCGCACCCAGGCCCATGCCGCGCACCTGGTCGGCCTCGGACGCCTTGGCCGTCAGGAAGACGATCGGCACGAGACGGTCGCGCTTGCGGATCTCCTCGCACGCGACGAAGCCGTTCATCTTCGGCATCATCACATCCAGGAGGACGAGATCGGGACGGGCCTCGTCGAATTTCACGAGCGCATCGGCGCCGTCACGCGCGACGCGCACGGCGAAGCCCTCCGCGACGAGCGTCGCCCTCAGTCCCTCGCGCATCACGCGCTCGTCATCGACGATCAGGATCTCGGCCATGTTCTCGCCTCTCCCTGGGTTCTAGCCCGCGAGGAATCGCTCGACATCGCTGGCGCGCTTGCGGCCGAGGCAGAGCCCGATGTCGTAGACCTGCCGCATCCGCGTCGGATCGTGGCAAATGCGCCCGATCGGCAGCGGCGCCTCCGGCGCGATCACCAGCGCCGCGCCCGCGCGTTCACGCGCCGCGATCGCGTCCAGCGTCGCGTTGTAGACCAGAGGACGCTCCCGCACCGCCCGGCTGATCGCCGGCAAGTCGCGCAGAAACGGACGCAGCAACGCATGCTTCCACGACGGGTGCTTCCGGTAGTCGCGCGGGCGCGTGAGGATGACGACATTGCGATCGTAGCCAATCGATTCGAAGTGCAGGAGCGGAATGCCGTCCGAGAGCCCGCCGTCCAGGTGCAGCCCGCCGTCCAGCGGCACAGGACGCGCCACGCCCGGCATCGACGCCGACGCACGGATGCGCTCGAACGTGTCCGCGTCCGCGCGGGCGCAGTGGTGGTAGACGGCCTGCGCGGTCGCGCAATCGGTGGTGACGCAGTAGAACGCGCACGGGTCGGCGTCGAACATGCGGCGGTCGAAGGGATCGAGCCGATCGGGTATCTCGCGGTAGCAGAACTGCGCGTTGAAGAGGTCGCCGGTATGCAGGAGCGAGCGCCAGCTGCAATAGCGGGGATCGCGCGCGTAGCGCATGTTGTAGCGGATGGCGCGTCCGGGTTGGTGTGACTTGTAGTTGCAGCCGAAGCACGCACCGGCGGAGACGCCGATGATGCCATCAAAGCGGATGCGCGCGGCGTAGAGCGCATCCGTCACGCCGGCCGTGAACAGCCCGCGCATCGCGCCACCCTCGAGAACCAGTCCGCGCATCGCGCCGACGGGTGCCACTTCGGCAGACTTAGGCTTCCTCAAATTCGGACTTGCCGACGCCGCAGACGGGGCACGTCCAGTCATCCGGCAGGTCCTCGAAGGCCTTGCCGTCGTGTTCGGCGGGATCGTACACCCAGCCGCAAACCTTGCAGACATACTTCTTCATCTCGTTTCTCCTTATTTCCTCTGATCACTTCTTCCGCGGCTCGGGAGCGGTGCCCTTGTTCTTGTTCCGCTGGGGGAACTTCGGCTTGAACGGATTGGTGGTGCCGTCCTTGCCGGCGGCGAGCGTCGTGGCGGTCTCGTAGCCGACCACGGCCTCCTTGCCCTCAAGTTCCTCACCGCCCGTGATCTGCGTGAACGACGTGTCGGAGACGCCTTCGGTGACGACGTGCGGTTCGAGCTTGCCGTCCGCCCCGACGAGCCAGAGCTTGCGGCCGCGCGGCACCTCGCCCGTCGGACGGTCCTCCTCGCGCGGGCGGAAGCGGAACGCGGCGGCGGAGACGACTACGGCGTTCTCGGCGCGCGCCGTCTCGATCGACAGCGTCGCGGTCATGCCGGGGAAGAGCATCTCATCGGGGTTGTCGGCCTCGATGATGATCGGATAGGTGACGACATTGTTCGTGGTTGTCGCTGCCTTGCGCACCTGCTTGACGCGACCCTTGAAGCGACGGCGGTAGGCGTCGGCGGTGAACGTGACCTCCTGGCCGATCTTCACGTTGCCGACGTCGGCCTCCGGCACCGTCGCCTCGACCCAGATGACCTGCAGGTCCTCCGCGATCGTCAGGACGGGCACGGCGTTGTAGGACGAGACGACGGTCTCGCCTTCCTCGACCTTGCGAGAGATGACGACGCCGTTCACCGGCGAGCGGATGGTGCAGTAGTCGAGATCCGCCTTGGCCTTGCTGACGGTAGCGCGGCTCTGCTCGACCGCCGCCTTCGCGCTCATGAGCGAGGCCTTCGCGCTCGCGAGCGCGGCCTTCGCCTTCGCCAGCCCCTCGACGGCGTTGTCAAGGTCGGCGATCGGGGCCATCGACTTCTCGGCGAGCGCCTTCTTGCGCTCATAGGTCTTCTCGGCGAGCGTGAGCTCCGCCTCGCAGGAGGCAATCGTGGCCTTGCGCACCTCGACGTTCGCCTCGTTGACGTGCAGCTGGGCGACGGCGCTCTTGTAGGTCGCGTCGTAGACGAGCGGATCGATGAGCGCCACGACCTGCCCGTTGGTGACGGTGGAGTTGTAGTCCACGAACAGCTTGATCACCTTGCCGTTCACCTGGGCGCCGACGGGGATGCCCTTCGAGGTGTTGCGCGGGGTGACGGTGCCCGTCGCCTCGACTGTCCGCACGACGTCGGCGCGCGTGATCGGCGCAAGGCGGAAGCGCGCCTTGCCCTCAACGGCCACCGGTCCCTTCGAGCAGCCGGTCGCGCCGAGCGCAAGCGCGACGGCGAGGAGGCTCCCTTTCGTCAGTTCTCTCATGCGATCAATCCTCCTTGATGCTCTCTTCTCTGAATTCCGGCAGGCGGCCCGTGAGCGCGAAGAGCCGCGCCTCGGCGATCTGCCCGTCGTAGAAGGCGGTGACACGGCTGCCGAGCGCCTCCGCGTAGTCCGAAACCGAGTCGGTGAAGTCCACGCGGCTCGCATCCCCCTCGAGATAGCGGGCCTTGACCATGTCGAGGTTCTCGCGCGCGGCGACCAGCGATGCGCGCGCGGTGTCCCACGCCTTGACGGCGTTGTCGCGGGTGGCGATCGCCGTCTCGAGATCGAGGGAGAGCTTCTGCTCCGTCTCGTCCACGGTCGCCGCGGCCGTGTGCATCGCCACGACCGCGCGGTCGACGGCCGTCGTCTTTCGGAACCCCTCGAAGATCGACTGCACGGCGCTCACGCCCCAGCTCCACATCCAGATCGGATCCACCCAGTTGAGACCGATCTGGCCGGAGACGGACGGAAGCAGGTTCGCGATCGCGTGGTCGACGTCACGGCTGGCGGCGCGCAGGCGCGCACGGGCAATCGCCACCGCCGGCGCGTTGGTGCGCGCCAGCGAGAAGGCGGCACCGATGTCATAGCGGGTGTCGGCGAAGCCGCGCTGCAGCACGGAAAGCGCCTCGCCCGTCGGCGGGAACACCTCGTTGCGCGTGCCGCGGGAGGCGTCGATGCCGAGAGCCCGCATCAGTGTCGCCCCGGTCGTCACCACGAGATTGGAGGCGGCGATCGTCGTCTCGCGCGCCCGGGAGAGGTCCAGCCGCGCACGCGTCACGTCCAGCCGCTGAGCCTCGCCTGCGGCAAGCCGCTCCTTCGCCTGCCTGAGGTGCACCGCGTACTCGTGCTCGTTCGTGAGCGCGACCTCGAGAAGCGCATCGCGCTCCATCAGCGAGAAATACGAGGTCGCGACCTCCTCGAACACCACATAGCCCTCGCGCACAAGCGCATACTCAGCGGCGATGACCCGCTCCGCCTGCGCCTGCGCCCGCGCGCGATTGCGCCCGAAGTCGTACAGGAGCACGCTGAGCGAGAGCCCCGCCGAGGCATTGCCCTCGGTCTGCCACCTGAGCCCGTTGTCGCCGCCGACCTCCGAGGTCGCACTGTAGCCGCCTGAGGCGGAGAGGTGCGGTGCGCACCACGGATGCCGCCCGATGAGCGGCGCGTCCGCCACGATCTCGCGCAGGGCGAGGTGCGCGTCATCCACCGCCAGCGCGGCATTGATGACCGACGGGCGGTTCGTCATCGCGAAGTCGACGAGTTCGCGAAGCGTGTAGTCCCTAAGACAGACGCGCGCCCCATCCGTCTCGGGACCGAATCCCTTCGGCTCCAGGGCGCGTTGCGTCTCCTGGGCGTTATGAATCGTCCCGCAACCGGCCACCGCCGCCAGCGACAGGAGAATCCCGACATTCCTTATAAAGCTCATGGAAGTAAATTATATATACTTTTCGGTATGTATGTCAAGGGGGTGCAGGGCCTTCACCCTTATCCCGGATTTTTGCAAAGGCCAAGGCGACCATAACGCCAGAAGGCCTGCCGCCCGCGTTATTCCTGCGCGTGAGGGTG
>CACYCW010000001.1 GCA_902773015.1 uncultured bacterium | reverse complement strand
GTTTGAAGATGGTCGGGGCGAGAGGATTTGAACCTCCGACATTCTGCTCCCAAAGCAGACGCACTACCAGGCTGTGCAACGCCCCGCGCTTGTACTGGGATATTATATCATAATCGGAGAGCAGAGGGCAACTCACTGGCCGACGGCGAGCCGTTCGGCAAGGCGCTCGGGAAGACCGGCCGCGCGGATGCGCGCCTGGGCCATGCCGATGTCGTAGTCCAGTCGGCGGAAGCGCACCTTGCGGCTCTTCGGCTCGTACAGGAGGTACGACGCCCGTGGGTCACCGTCGCGCGGCTGACCGACGGATCCGACGTTGATGAAGTACTTGCGACCGATCGGCAGCTTGAAGTCCTGCGCATCGATGCGGTAGACGGCGCCGATCTGCTTCTCGTAGATCATCGGGCAGTGCGTGTGACCATGGAAGCACAGCGGGGTCACCTGATGCGTGAAGTGGGACTCCGCCTGGAGATGGTCGAAGACGTAGCCGAATCCCTCGGGGTTGTCCATCGTCGCGTGGACGAGGGTGATGCCCATCTTCGTGGTCACGAACGGCAGGTTGCTGAGGAAGGTGAGTTCATCTTCCGACAGTTGCTGGCGCGTCCACTCGATCACTGCCGCAGCGTGGGGGTTGAAGTCCTCCAGATTCTGCTGGGATGAAACGTAATGGTCGTGGTTGCCCACCACGATGGGGCAGTTGAGGGAGCGGATGATCTCGAGGCACTCGTGGGGACAGGCGTTGTAGCCGACGATGTCGCCGGTGCAGAGGTAATCCGTGACACCCTGCGCCTGGCAGTCGGCCAACACGACCTCGAGCGCGTCGATGTTGGCGTGGATGTCACCAAGAACTGCAAACAACTTGTCCATTGTCACTTCAGCAACTGTCCGACGAGCTGCAGGTCCTCCGGGTAGGTTATCTTGAAGTTGGGCTTCAGGTTCTCGACGATCTTGACGGACACGCCGGCATGCTCAAGGGCCATGCAGTCGTCGGAGATCGCCGTCTTGCCGAGCGCCTTGTAGGCGGCGCGGAGCTCCTTCATCTGGAACGCCTGCGGGGTCTGCACCGCCCAGAGCCGCTCACGCGGCATGGTGCGGGTGACGGTACTGCCCTTCTCGCAGAGCTTGAGCGTATCCGTCACCGGTCGGGCGAGCGCGACCGCCGGGGCACGACCGACGGCAGCGACAAGGGAGGAGATGATCTCAGGCGTGATGAGCGGGCGCGCGGCGTCATGGATGAGCACGTAGCGCGTATCGAGATCGCACGCAGCAAGACCGGCCTCGACGGACTCCTGGCGCTTCGTGCCGCCGGGAACGATCTTGTCGATCTTGGAGATGCCGAACATCTTGACGACGGCTTTCGAGGCGATCACCTGGTCCTTGCGGACGACAAGCACGATGCGATCGATGTCGGGACAGCGCTCGAACGCAATGAGACTCCAAGCCACCACCGGCTTGTTGACGAGGGAGAGAAAGGCCTTGTCGAGGCCGCTTCCCATACGCGAGGACTTTCCTGCCGCAAGAACGATCGCCGTTGTCATGCCAATCCCCTTCCACAGCATTTCTTGTACTTCTTGCCCGAGCCGCAAGGGCACGGGTCGTTACGCCCGACGGCCGCGGCCGGACGCACCGCAGGGCGTCCGGCACCGGTCACCGCCTGGGCCCCGGAGCCGATTGACGCGGCGGAAATCGGCTGCACCCCGGCCGCCGCACGATTCTGGTTCATCATCGATGCGAACACATCGCCGATCGTCAGGTTCTCCCGCGAGGGGGCACCCGACGAGTCCGCGCGCGACGCGGGCGCGGCGTCTCCCTCGACGGCACCGTCGAAGGCGCCCGCGTTCGTGCGGGCCTGGGCCATCATGTTGTACATCGACTGCATCCGCGTCATCGTGGCGCTGCGGAACTCGCTCGAGACTACCTTCGACTTGATCGTGGTCATCAGCGTCTCGAACATGTTGAACGCCTCCTTCTTGTACTCGATGAGCGGATCGCGCTGCCCGTAGGCGCGCAGGTTGACACCCGTCCTGAGATCATCCATCGCCCGCAGGTAGTCCTGCCATTCACGGTCGATGACCTGAAGGAAGACGCCGCGCTCCATGTAGGGAAGCGTGGCGGGGTCCTCTCCTGCGCACTTCGTCTCGTACGCCTCGATGACGCGCTTCATCACGAGATCGCCCGCCTGGTCGGGCGCGCCCATGAGCGGTGCGAGCTCCTCCTCGGTGACGGTGATCGGGAAGGTAACGCCGAGCCAGTTCATGAAGTCGACGAGACTGCCGTCCTTGGCGTCGAAGAGGTAGTGCTCAGCCTGGGTGAGCACGAGATCGTTCATGACGTCGAGAATGAGCGAGTGGACGCTCTCGGCATCGCCAGTCAGCACACGGCCCCTGAGCTCGTAGACGATCGAGCGCTGCTTATTCATCACGTCGTCGAACTCGAGCGTGCGCTTGCGCACCGCGAAGTGCTGCTGCTCGACGCGACGCTGGGCCGTCTCGACGGATCGGTTGAGCCACTTGTGCTCCATCACCTCGCCCTCCTTGAGGCCGAGACGCTGCATGATCCCCGCGATGCGCTGAGAGCCGAAGAGGCGCATCAGCTTGTCCTCGAGGGAGATAAAGAACTGGGAGCTGCCGGGATCGCCCTGGCGCGAGCAGCGGCCGCGCAGCTGGCGGTCGATGCGACGGGACTCATGGCGCTCGGACCCGATCACGTGCAGACCGCCGAGGTCGGTGACGCCCGGGCCGAGCTTGATGTCGGTACCACGGCCGGCCATGTTGGTGGCGATTGTCACGGCGCCCGGCTGGCCGGCGAGGGCGACGATCTCGGCCTCGCGCGCATGGTTCTTCGCGTTCAGCACCTCGTGCGGGATGTGCGCGATCTTCAGCATGCGGGAGAGGACCTCCGACGTGGCGACCTCGACCGTGCCGAGGAGGATCGGCTGGCCCTTCGCGTGACGGCGCTCGACGTCGGCGATGATCGCCTTGAACTTCTCGCGTTCGGTGCGGTAGATCTGGTCGTTGCCGTCGATGCGGTTCACCGGCCGGTTCGTCGGGATCGAGACGACGTCGAGCTTGTAGATGTCCTTGAACTCGCGCGCCT